>CAKSPL010000156.1 GCA_934481325.1 uncultured Eubacteriales bacterium
CAGGGGCGACGGCATTAGCAGATACCGCGGAAAATCGACAAGGGTGATGACACGGCGGCGTTATCAGATGCCGCGGAAATCGGCAAAGGTGATTATGCGGTGGTATTAGCGGATGCCGCGGAAATCGGCAAGATTTCCGTTTCTTTTGCATAGAGTGTTTCGGGGGTGATGGTGTTCGATGCTTCGGAACAAGTTACAAGCCGCGCCGCGTGCGGCGCGGATGAAATGGCGAATCAACCCGGGAGCATTGGTTTTCTTTGCGGTTTTAATGTTTACCGGTAAACAAACGCTTTTTGCGGTATTTCTTGCCGCCGCCTTTCACGAGGTGGGGCATCTGTTGGCGGCACGATTGCTTGGCTTGGAGCTACAATGTATGGAGCTGGACCTTTTCGGTGCAAAAATCATTCCCCGCGGCGTTCTCCGCTCGCTTTCCGCCGAATGGATACTTGCCGCCGCGGGACCGCTTTTTTCGGTACTGCTTGCGCTCCTGCTTCTGCCTTTTTCCGCCCGGTTTGCGGGTGCGGTTCGGTTTGCGAGTGCATCGCTTGCCGTGTTCAATCTTCTTCCGATTGCCGGGTTTGACGGCGGAAGAATGTTTTTTGCCGCAGTTTCCCGGGTTTTGCCGCTCCCGATTGCGGAAAAGCTGTGCGGGGGGTGTACTTATCTCACTCTTTTGTTTTTGTTCTGCCTTTCCTCGTGTCTGTTGCTCCGGTATGGGCAAAACCTTGCACTGTTTGTGCTGACGGCAATTCTGTTTGCCAAAATTTTTCTGCCGCATCCGTCCTCATTATAGCCCTTTTTGCCCTTATTGTCAACACAAAACTGCCGTGCGATGCACGGCAGTTTTGTGTTCAGGATGCGGCTTCGTTCCACAGCTCGCGCACCAGTTTTTTGCGCTTTCGCCGACGGATGAAGAAGAAGACCAGAAATGCGGCAAGAGATGCCACAATCACCACCGCCAGCACAATAATCGAGGTGCTGATCGGGCTTTCGATCTTTAATTCCTCCCACAATTCATTAATCTGTTCCAGCTGTTCGGGCGGGAGGTTGTAGTAATACTCCGATTTAATCTCAAAAAAGTCATCGTAAAGAATACGGATGGCATCCTCGTGTATCTCCGTCATATCCGCGATGTAATCCTCATTTTCATACACCAGGCGGTTGGGCGAGGCATAGCAGATATATTCCGCATTGGCAATTGCCGCCTCCTCGGAGAGCATAAAGTTGATGTACCGCTCGGCAAGCTCGGGGTTCTGACTGCACGAGGGAATGCACATTGCATCCACATAAACGTTGGTGCCTTCCTTCGGGTAATAGAAGCCGAGATCCTCATTTTTATCGTACATCGTGAAGAAATCCCCGGCGTAATAGGCGGAAATGGCGGCGGAGCCGTTCTCCATTTTATTGAAGATTTCATCCATCACATAGCCCTGCACAATCTCCTTTTGTTCCAGGAGCTTGTTCAGTGCCGCAACCCATTCCTCGTCCTTTTCGCTGTTGATGCTATAACCGAGCAGCATCTGCGCGGTCATAAACGCGTCACGCGAATTATTGAACTGCAAAATGTCACCCTTGTATTTCTCGTTCCACATCAGCTCCCACGAGCCGATGTCCTCCCCACTGACGCGGGTGGTATTATAAATCACGCCGACCGTGCCAAAGGTATACGGTACCGTATATTCATTGGTGGGGTCATAATAGGGCTTTTCGTCCTCAAAAAGCATTTTCAGGTTGACATACTCCAAATTGGGGATATTCTCTTTATTCAGCTTGCGGAGCATCCCCTCGGAGAGCATTCTTGCAATCATATAGTCCGAGGGAATGACGATATCATACGCCGCGGAGCCCGCGCTGAGCTTGGCGTACATATCCTCGTTGGAGGCGTAAGTGGAATAATTGACCTTTACTTTCTCCCCATAGGTTTTCTCATACCATTTTTCAAACTCGGCGTTGGTATCAAAGCTGCCCTCGCTACCGTCCGAAATGTATTCGCCCCAGTTATACACATACAGGGTTTTGACGTCTCCCGAGGCACCCTCGCCCTTGCAGGAGGAGAACAGAAAGACCGTGGGAATGCAGATCATCAGCAGAAAAAGAATTGCAACAAGCCGTTTCATTTGCCCATAACCTCCTTTTTCTTTTTCCTCTCACCGACGTTGCCAAGGAAGTTGACCGCCAGCAAAAGGCAGAAGATGGTGACAATAATCAGGGTACAGAGCGCGTACATACTGAATTTTACGTTGTGCGCCGTTTGGTTGTAGATATAAAGCGGAAGCGTTTTGAAATCGGGAGAGCTGACAAAGTGGCTGATGACAAAGTCATCCAGCGAGAGCGTGAAGCCCATCACAAACCCGGAAATCACCCCGGGGAGAATGGCGGGCAATTCCACCTTGAAAAAGCTCTGTGCAGGGGTACAGCCGAGATCCAACGCCGCCTCCGTCAGAGATCTGTCAAACTGCTTGAAGCGCGGGAGGATGGAAAGAATCACATACGGAAGACTGAAGGTGATGTGCGCAATCAGCATTGCCACACGCCCCGGGTTCAGAAATCCGATGACCCCGCCCAATGCCACAAAAAGCAGCATCATCGAAACACCGGTCACGATATCGGGATTCATCATCGGGATATCGGTAACCGCGTGAATGGCGGCTCTGATATAGCGGTTGCGCATCCGATCCAGCCCCAGTGCGGCGAAAAGCCCGATTACGGTAGCAATCAGTGCGGAGGAAACCGCGAGAATCAGCGAGTTTTTCAGGGAATCCAGTGCCACGCTGTCGCGGAACAATTCCCCGTACCATTTGAAGGAAACTCCGGTAAACGCGGCAAGCGAGCCGCCCTCGTTGAAGGAGAAAATCACCACCACCAGTATCGGTGCGTACAAAAGGGCAAAAATCACCCACATATAAATTTTGGAGAGTACCTTCATACCGTCATCCCCTCCTCTTCTTCCGCATCCGTGAATCGGTTCATAACCGCTACGGAAATCAGAATCAGAATCATCATCACCAGCGACAGTGCCGCACCGACGTGATAGGTGGAGGTGCTCATTTTGAACTGACGCTCAATGGTATCGCCGATCAGGTCAAAGTTGCCGCCGCCCAGCTTTTGCGAAATGTAGAAGGTGGAAATGGAAGGCACAAAAACCATCGTTACGCCCGAGATAATGCCCGGCACCGTGAGGGGCAGAACCACCTTGAAAAGCGTGGCGGCGGGCGTGCATCCGAGGTCTGCCGCCGCTTCCAGATAGCGGTTGTCCAGCTTGGTCATCGAGGTATAGATCGGCAGAACCATATAGGGCAGAAAATCATATACCATCCCGAGAATCACCGCGCCGCCCGTGCCGATCATCGTAACGGAGCCGAAGCCCAGCTTGTTGAGGAGCGAATTGACAAGCCCGCCGTTGTCAAGCAGGGTCATCAGCGAATAGGTGCGAATCAGCAGGCTGATCCACATCGGCAGCATCAGGAGAACCATCAGCATTTTCTGCATCGAGGGCTTTGCACGCGACATCACAAACGCGAGCGGATACCCGATCAGAAGGCAGATCGCAGTTGCCACCAGCGCAAAGCAGATGGAAAGGAAAAAGATATGCGAATACGAGGAAAGCAGAGTGATATTGGAGAAAGTAAACTCCCCCTTGTTGTCGGTAAACGCATACCAAAGCACAAACAGCAAGGGTCCCACAATAAACAGCACGGACCACAC
>CAKSPL010000157.1 GCA_934481325.1 uncultured Eubacteriales bacterium
CTTGACACCATCCTGCAAAGCGACATTTATATCAAAAGCAAGGAGTTGCACTTCAACACGGAAGAAGTGCGCATCGTATTCCTGATTAAATTCTTCGGCAAAACCGATATGATGCCGTTTGAAATGCTGCAGAATATGTTCCCGGATAAGTCCAAGGACTATGTAATCAGCGTCGGCGAGCACGACATCGTGCTGGTGAAGGATATCAAGCCCGGCACGGAGCAGAAGGAAATCGACAAAATCGCGACCAATATTGCGGACACCCTTTCCACCGAGTTTTACACCAAGGTGGCAATCGGTATTTCCACGGCAGTGGACAATATCAAGGACCTGGCGCGCGCATATAAAGAGGCGCAGGTGGCATTGGAAGTCGGCAAGGTTTTTGAAACCGAAAAGAATATCATCAGCTATGAAAACCTCGGCATCGGGCGGTTGATTTATCAGCTGCCCACCACGCTGTGCGAAATGTTTTTGCAGGAGGTTTTCAAAAAGGGCAGTCTGGAATCGCTGGATCGCGAAACCCTGCAAACCATTCAATGCTTCTTTGAGAATAACCTCAACGTTTCGGAAACCTCCCGTAAACTCTTTGTACACCGCAACACGCTGGTGTACCGTTTGGAGAAAATCCGCAAGCTGACAGGGCTTGATTTGCGTGAATTTGAGCACGCCATCACCTTCAAGGTGGCATTGATGGTCAAGAAATATCTCAATTCCAAGCCGGCAAAATTCTGACGGCGGACACCCTTGCGGCGGCACCGGGGCAGGCGAAAAAATCTGTGAGGTGGATATGAAACTGTATTTTTCCTTTTCCGGAGAGCTGACAGCGGGTGCGCGGCGGGAGATTGTCCGTGTGGCAAAAGCAAACGTGCCGGGCGCGCGTACAAAATTGAAGGGGAATATCCTCACGCTGACCCTGCCGCAAGGCGATTTTCGCCACGCGACGGAGCTGTTGCAGTCGGCGTGGCACAAGGCGGGCTTTTCCGCAAGGGAATTGCCGCCGCCCGTGGAGATGCCCGGGATGAGGCGGGGCGGTACCGTCAGATTGCCCGTATTCGTGCTTTCGCTGATTGCGGCTGTTGTTGCCTCGTGTATGCTGACGCTTGCGCTTTCCGGTGCATTCCGGAAATCCCCCACGCTCGGTACCGACGCGGTTTCGGAAAATTATCAGGGCAAAATTGCCCTGATTGATGAAATTTTCAGCAAATATTCGCTGTATGATACGGACGGAAGCCTGCTTCTCGATCAGATGCTCAAAGCCTATGCCGCGGCAACGGGTGACCGCTATGCCGCTTATTATACCGCCGAGGAATACGCGGAACTGATGCAGGATAACAATGCAAAATCGGTTGGCGTGGGCATTCTCGTCACAGAGGATGCGGCGGCGGGCGGTGTACGTATTATCAATGTGTTTCCAGGTTCCCCTGCCGAGGCGGCGGGCGTGCGGATCGGTGACCTGATCATCTCCTCCGGAGAAGGGGAGGAAAAAATCACCTATGCCGAAAAGGGATATGAGCTTTTGATGAAATCCCTCAAGGGTGAGGCGGGAACCGCCGCGTTCTTTTCGGTGCTTCGTGACGGAGAAGAGTTGACCTTTTCTCCTGTGCGTGCAGAGGTACAGACCGTATCCGTGATGGGCAGGGTGTTGGCGGAAAATCCCACTATCGGCGTGGTGCAGATTCTGCAATTCGATCTTTCCACCCCGACGCAGTTTACCGATACGATGGAAAATCTGACGGCAAAGGGCTGTACCGAATTTATTTTCGACCTGCGAAACAACCCCGGCGGGGATTTGCGCTCGGTTTCGGCAATTCTTTCGTATTTTCTGAACAAAGACGACCTGATTGTTTCCACCAAAACCAAAAACGGCACCGAGAGCAGAAGCTATGTGAAGGCGGTCAGCTATTCCGGAGATTACGCCGGATGCAGTGTGCGTGAGGAGGAGATCGGCAAGTACCGGAGCCTTCGTACCGCAGTGCTGATCAATGAAAACTCGGCGAGCGCGGCGGAGCTGTTTACCGCCGTCCTGAGAGACTATCATCTGACAACCACGGTGGGCAAAACCACCTTCGGCAAAGGCATTATGCAGAATATTTACAGCCTGGCACCTTACGGCTACAGCGGCGGGGTAAAGCTGACCACCGCGTATTATACGCCGCCGTGCGGAGAGAACTATCACGGCGTGGGAATCACCCCGGACCGCACAGTGGAGCAACGCCCAGGGTCTGCCGGGAAAAATCCGTCCCTGCTTTCGGACGATGAGGACGATCAGCTGCAGGCGGCGGCGGAATTTCTGAAAAGCGAAAAACAATAAATCTATCATAGAACAAGGAGACCTGTTATGGTAAACAAGAAAATTACAATGACCAAGGAAGGCTACGACAAGCTGGTTGAGGAGCTGAAGTGGCGTGAGGGCGAGGAGCGCGAGCGGATTAAAAACGACATTGTAACCGCACGCGGCTTCGGTGACCTTTCCGAGAATGCGGAATATGATGCGGCACGCACGGCGCAGGCGCAGAACGAGAGTCGTGTTTCCGAGCTGAAAGAGATGATTGAAAACGCCGATGTGCGTGAGGTTTCCACGATGGCGCACGACGTAGCCGACATCGGCTCCACCGTAAAGGTCTATGACAATGAATTCAAGGAGGAGATTGTGTACCGCATCGTCGGTTCCAACGAGGCGGACGTTCCCGCCGGGAGAATCTCCGATGTATCCCCGGTGGGCAAGGCACTGATCGGTCACCGCGCGGGCGATACCGTGAGCGGTGTGGTAGAGGAATCCGGCTACGCCTTTTCCTACAAGGTGCTTGAAGTAACCAGAGACTGACCGGTTACCCCCGAAAGGAGAGAACTATGAACGAGAATTCCGGAAAAGGGACGGGCAAGGCACCCGGCGGTGATATTGTTCTGCCGGCGGAACGGCAACACGGGAAAGTCTTTCGCTTTTTGGATAATTTTTGGTACCATCACAAATGGAAAACCATCATCGGGCTGTTCTTTCTGATTGTCATCATTGTCTGCACGGTGCAGATGTGTTCCAAGGAGTCCGAAAAAAGCGACCTTGTGGTGGTTTGCGCGGGTCCTTATGGCTTTACCGCAAATGGGGAAGGGCTGGAAAATCTGCAAAAATACCTTTCGGTGATTTTACCGGAGGACTTTGACGGAAACGGGGAAAAACGCATTTCGGTAGTCTCCTTTCCGATTTACTCCGAGGAGCAGATCAAAGCGATGGACAGCGATGCCGCGGCGGTTGTCTCCTATAACAACGCCTCCAATTATCAGAGCTTTTATCAGCATCTCGGCACGGGTGAGTTTTCGGTAATATTTGCCGATCCGTACCTGTTTGAGGAATTGGCGGCGAAAAACGAGTGCCTGATTGACATTACCGCCGTGTTCGGAAAATCACCGTCCAATGGGGTTTATAAAACGTTGCCGAACGGAACCACCGTTTGTTACGGTATTCGCCTTGGCGACTCTTCGCTTTATGAAAACAACGCCCTCAAGGTGTTGCCGGAGGACACGGTGCTGTGCCTGATCGGCTCCGCCTATTTCGGCGATGACAAAACCTATGAAAAAGCGGTGAAGTACTTTGCCGCGCTATTGGAGCAAAACTGAAAAATCCCCCGCCCGGCGGGGGATTTTTCAGTTATTTTTGTTTTCAA
>CAKSPL010000158.1 GCA_934481325.1 uncultured Eubacteriales bacterium
TGCTCTCGATGATTTACGTGATGCTGACGATGTCGGCGGAGTCTATGAAACGTATCTGCGCGGTACTGAACGAGCAGCCCTCCCTCAAATATCCGGATGCACCGGTGACCGAGGTGGCGGACGGCTCCGTGGACTTTGACCACGTGAATTTCAAATATTCCGCCAAGGCGGAACGTTATGCACTCTCGGACATTGACCTGCACATCCGCTCGGGGATGACGGTCGGTGTGATCGGCGGCACCGGCTCCGCAAAAACAACGCTGGTACAGCTGATTCCGCGCCTGTATGACGCCACCGACGGCGTGGTGCGCGTGGGCGGTGTGGACGTAAAGAATTATGACATCGAGAGCCTGCGCAATGCGGTGGCAATGGTTTTGCAGAAAAATCTGCTGTTTTCCGGCACCATCCGCGAAAATCTGCAATGGGGCAACCCCAATGCCACGGATGAGGAAATTGCCGAGGCGTGCCGCCTTGCCCAGGCGGACGAGTTTGTGCGCTCCTTCCCCGATGGGTATGACACCTTTATCGAGCAGGGCGGCACCAACGTGTCCGGCGGGCAGAAGCAACGGCTTTGCATTGCAAGAGCGTTGCTGAAAAAGCCGAAGATTCTGATTCTGGATGACTCCACCAGCGCGGTGGACACCAAAACCGACGCGCTGATCCGTGCCGGGTTCCGTTCCTACATTCCGGATACCACCAAAATCATCATCGCCCAGCGTATCTCGTCCGTGCAGGATGCAGACCTGATTCTGGTAATGAACAACGGCGCGATTGACGCAATGGGTACACACGAGGAATTGCTGAAATCCAGCCCGATCTACCGCGAGGTGTACGAACAGCAGACCGGCAACACCGACGGGGGAAACGGAGGTGAGCACGATGGCGAATAACGGAAAAATGAGAGGACCGATGGGCGGCCCCGGCGGCAAGCACGGTCCGAAGCCGAAAATGAACGGCAAGGTGCTGAAAAGACTGCTGAAAATACTGTTTGAAGCGTACCCGGTGCTGGTGCCGGTAACGGCGGTGTGCATTGTGATTTCCGCCATTACCGCGGCATTGCCGAATATCTTTTTGCAAAAGGTTCTGGCGGTGATTACCGAATGGGCACCGCGCCACGATTGGAACGCGGCAAAGGCGGAAATCCTGCCGAAGGTTTTCCTGCTTGTCGGATTTTACGTGCTTTCCATTGTCAGCATTACGGTTTATACCCAGCTGATGGCGTATATCACGCAAGGGTTCCTTTGCAAGATGCGCCGCAAAATGTTTGACGGGATGCAGAACCTGCCCATCAAGTATTTTGACACCCATAAGCACGGCGACATTATGAGTTATTATACCAACGACATTGACGCAATCCGTGAGCTGGTTTCCCAGTCTCTCCCGTCCCTTCTGAACTCTGCAATCATCCTGCTTGCCGTGTTCGGCATTATGGTGTATTACAGCGTGTGGCTGACCTTGGTGCTGGTGGTGGGCGTGATTGCCATGATCTTCGTTTCCGGCAGAGTCGGGGGCGGTGCCTCCAAATTCTTCGTCCGCCAGCAGAAATCGGTGGCGGCAACCGAGGGCTATGTGCAGGAAATGATGAACGGGCAAAAGGTGGTCAAGGTGTTCTGCCACGAGGAGGCAGGCAAAAAGGACTTTGACCGCATCAATGACGAGCTCTGTGAGGACAGCTTCAGGGCGCACGCCTATGCCAACGTGCTGGGACCGATCATCGGCAATATCGGCAATATTCTGTACGTGCTGATTGCCGTGGCAGGCGGGATATTCCTCGTCAGCAACATCTGGAACCTCGGCATTTACAGCACGGTGTTTACCATTGATATCATCGTGCCTTTCCTCAATATGGCAAAGCAGTTCACCGGCAACGTGAATCAGGCATCCCAGCAGATCAACAGCATCGTGATGGGTACCGCAGGCGGTGAGCGTGTGTTTTCTCTGATTGACGAAAAGCCTGAAACCGATAACGGATACGTTACGTTGGTGGACGCCGACGTGGCGGCGGACGGCACTATCACGGAGGCGGATCATCATACCGGTCACTGGGCTTGGAAACATCCGCACGAGGCGGACGGCACCGTAACCTACACCCTGCTTCAGGGTGACGTGCGGCTGACGGACGTGGACTTTGCCTATGAGGAGGGCAAGCCCGTGCTTCACGACGTGTCGGTTTTTGCGGCACCTGGGCAGAAGGTGGCGTTTGTGGGCGCAACGGGTGCCGGCAAAACCACCATTACCAACCTCATCAACCGCTTTTACGATATTGCGGACGGCAAAATCCGCTATGACGGGATTAACATCAATAAAATCAAAAAAACGGATCTGCGCCGCTCGCTCGGCATTGTGTTGCAGGAAACGAACCTGTTTTCCGGCACCGTGATGGATAATATCCGTTACGGCAAACTGGATGCCACGGACGAGGAGTGTATTGCCGCCGCAAAGCTGGCGGGCGCGGATGATTTCATCACCCGCCTGCCGGACGGCTACAAGACCGAGCTTTCGGGTAACGGCTCCAACCTCTCGCAGGGTCAGCGACAGCTGATTGCCATTGCAAGAGCCGCCGTGGCAGACCCGCCCGTGATGATTCTGGACGAGGCAACCTCGTCCATCGATACCCGCACCGAGGCGATCGTACAGCGCGGTATGGATAAGCTGATGGAGGGGCGCACCGTGTTTGTGATTGCCCACCGCCTTTCCACCGTGCGCAATGCCGACGTAATTATGGTGCTGGATCACGGCAGAATTATCGAGCGCGGCAACCACGAAAAGCTCATCGCCGAAAAGGGCACCTATTATCAGCTCTATACCGGCGCGTTTGAGCTGGAATAACTTTCGCAAAAAAGCAGAACCCACCCCGCGGGGTGGGTTCTGCTTTTTTGCCTGGCGGTGCGCTTTTGCCGGTGACAAAACCCCGCCGCGGCATTGCCGCGGCGGGGTTTTTCAGATTTGCTTATGCACACTCTTGTATTCGTCGTAATAGCGGTAATAAGGGCAGGTAAAGGTGTCACGGTGCAGGTACCGGATACGGTCGTCCTCATCCAGCCGCATCGTGCAGGAATAGACGTCGTCATATTCGTTGTAATCGTAAAACTCACAGGTTTCGCAGTTTGCGCCGCCGGTTTTTCTCGGTATTCTTTCTTGCATCGTTTTTCCTCCCTTTCGTTTTTCCGGGTTCCCGGTACTGTTATTATAGCAGAAATCGCGGGGGAATGCAAGCGTTTTAAGAAAATCCGAAGCAGAGCGGCAAAAAGCCGAAGGCAAAATGCGTGAGGGCGCACCCCCACACGCACCGCACCCGGCGGAACATCCAGCCCGTAATCAGGCAAAGGAGCATTGCCAGCAGCATCATCCGGATGCCGTATACCACGTGGAACGCGCCGAAGGTGAGCGCGGACATCAGATTTGCCAGGTGTGGGTGCTTGCCGCCAAAAACCGCCTCAAAGCTGTACAGCATCACGCTTTTGGCAAGCACCTCCTGCATCGGTGCCACCAAAAAATAGGTACTTCTTGCAATATCCCCCCTCATATGCAGAGAAAACGACACGTTTCCGTGCAAAAGGAACGACCCGCCGGCAAGCAATACCGTCAGCCCGAGAGCCACGCCCCCGCCAAGGGCAAGGGAGCGAAACAGCACCCGTTTCGGCACTAAAATCCCCAT
>CAKSPL010000159.1 GCA_934481325.1 uncultured Eubacteriales bacterium
TCGGCAAAAACCCGATCGCCGAAAACTGCCGCAAATTCCCGCCAGAAAACGGTTTCGTTTGTGGCAGTACCGTTGTTTTTTACCATCGCCTCGGTGCCGCGCCAGGTGGCGGCAACCAGCTCGTCCGCACGGTATCCGTGCGGACACATTTTTTGGCAGATTGCGCCGAAATAGGCGCGTACAAATTTTTCCTGGTCCATCGGCAACAGGGTGCCGTCCAGGTCATAGAAGACAGCTTTTAACATCTTGCCCTCCGTCAAAACAAAATCACCCCCACAACGAACAGGGCAATGCACCCAAGGTATGCCGGATCCGTCAATCCGTCCAATGTGGTGTAAAACTGCACGGCATAGGGTATGTTTCGCCGTGGGTCGGGTGTTCCCGCCCGGTCGGCGATGAGGTAAAGGCGCATTGCCCGGCGGCAGAATATCAGCAGGGCAAGAAAGAAAAACAGAATCAGGAAAAACAAAAACAGCTCCACACTTCCGGTAAAGTCATACAGCGCACTCAGATACCGCTGACCGAACAGCGAAACGGTGTTGTAAAGCGCGTGCAGGAGCATCGTTGCAATCAGGGAATCGGTGGCAAACAGCACCAGGGAGAAAAGCAACCCAGAAAACAGATAAACCGGCAGATTTCTCAGATCAAAGTGAATGAGCGCAAACAACAGCGACGGCAGAAGAATTGCCCGGAATACCCCGCGCCGTTCGTATTCCGCCGTGAGAACCCCGCGGAAGAAAAATTCCTCCAAGAGGGCAGGGAAAAGTGCCAGCACGAAAAAACGTGCCGCCCCGGGCAAAAAGCCTGTCGGTGCCGGAGTTTCAAAGCTTGTGGCAACGTTGCCGAGTGAGCCGGTGCCGCGGCAGAGAATGGAGAGCAACAGGCACCCGAACAGCAACGCAAAAAAAGCGGAAAGGAGAAACGGAAGCTGTACGGCGCGTATCGGGCGGAGCCGCAAGGATTTTGTCAGCCCCCGCCCGCGCCAAAAGCAGAAAACCGCGGCGGGGAGCAAAAACACCAAAGCCTCCATCAAAAGCACAATCGGCAGGGTTCCCGCACCGATTACGCCCTTTGCGCGGAGCAACCGATAAGTGAAAAGAAGCGCAAAGGAAGCAACGGCAAGAAAGCCGACAACGATTCTCTCCCGGCGATAAATCGGGCGGGGCGGTATGAATTTACCCATAGGCACTCCTTTCTTCGGTGGCTTGTCCGCGCGAAATGCGGGGTCTGATTTTGGAAAAACGCCGACAATGCCTTTGTTTCCCGGCACGGCTCTTTGGTGGCTTGCCCGCGCGAAATGCGGAGCCTGATTTTGGAGAAACACCGGTCGTATCGCGAACCGACGGCACGGCGTTTTTTCAAAACCCCCCGATACGGTATGCGTTTTGGACTGTTTTCAGTCTGCAAGAATGCCGTGGCGCACGGCATCCGCCTTTTCTTTTCCCGCAAGAATTTCGGCAAGTGAAAGGGCAAATTCCAGTGCTGCGCCCATCCCGGCGGCGGTCAGAATATTGCCGTCCTTTACCACGCGGGCATCGGCGATGGTCGCGCCCGAAAGCTCGTGTTCAAAGCCCGGGTAGCAGGTGGCGTTTTTGCCCGCAAGCAACCCCCTGCGCCCAAGCACCAGCGGCGCGGCACAGATGGCGGCAAGCAGCGCGCCGGACTTTGCGCCGGCGCGCACTGCCGCGTCCACTGCGCGGCTTTGATGCAGATTCTCCGCTCCCGGCATTCCGCCGGGCAGGATAATCGCGGTAGGTGTTGCATCCGCGTACATCACATCGGGGATGTCCGCTTCCACAAAAATGCCGTGTGCGCCGACAACACCCGTCCCGCCCACGCCGACAGTGGTTACTTCTACCCCTGCGCGGCGCAATACATCCACCGGGGTGAGGGCCTCGATTTCCTCAAATCCGTTGGCAAGAAACAGATAAACCATAGCAAGGTTCCTTTCCGACAAGCCGCGTTTGCGGCGTATGCTTTGAAAATTGCAGAGTATGCTCCGAAAATTGCGGGATATGCTTTGAGTTTGCAATATGTGTTGAAAATTGCGGCTTATGCCTTGAAATAAGCGGCAAGCCCGCTTTCCGCAACCTCGGTTTCTTCTCTCGTGCGCAGGTTTTTCACCTTGACCACACCCCGCGCCGCCTCGTCACCGCCGAGAATGACGATATGGCTGTATGCGCCCTTTATGGCGTAGTCAATCTGCTTGCCGAATTTTTTCTCGCCGAGATAGAGCGAGGCAGGGATGCCCGTGGCGCGGAGCGCATCGGCAAGTGCGGTGTATTTTTCATACGGCACGTCGTTGAAGCGTGCCACCAGTACCTTGGTTCCCTCATTGTAAATATCGGGAATCAGGTTGTGGGTGACCAGGAAGTTTTCCAGCGTCACATCCCCGAAGCCGAAGCCCACGCCGGAGACGTTGGTATTTTTGACAAACAGCCCCACCAGGTTGTCGTATCGCCCGCCGCCGAACATTGCGCGGTTGTTTTCGGGTGCTTCGTCAAACACTTCAAATACGGTACCCGTATAATAATCCAGCCCGCGGATGATGCCGAAATCAAAAACGCAATATTCGGCAAGCCCGCACGCTTCAAGTTCCCGGAACAGATTCAGCAGTTCCGCCGACCCTTGGGAATCCGGGCAGAGCGCGGTGGCTTCCTCCACCGACATCGTATACAGCGCGTCGATTTTTTCAATCTGCACCCCGTCAAGTCCAAGGGCGGTCAGCTCTTTGACATATTCCTCACGCGGGATTTTGTTTTTGCGGTCCACCACCTTGGAGACCTTGCGGCTGCCTTCCGCGTCGGTTCCGGCAATGGCGGCAATCACATCGTTGAAAAAGCGGCGGTTGTTGATGTGTACGCGGAACATCGTGCCGTCCGCCCCCAGTGCCTTCAACAACATTACGGCGGTGGAGATTACTTCCAGATCCGCCTCAAAGGTGGGGCATCCGAAAATATCCACGTTGACCTGCCAATGCTCGCGCAGTCTCCCGCGTTGCGGCCGCTCGTAGCGATACAGATTCGGGATGGAGAACCAGCGCAGGGGGAAATTCAGCTCCCCGATTTTTGCCGCCACCAGGCGCGCGACCGTAGGGGTCATTTCCGGGCGGACGGCAAGGCGTCTGCCGCCCCTGTCCTCGAAGTTATAGGTTTGCTCGTTGGCAATTTCCTCTCCGCTTTTGGCAATGTAAAGGTCAAGCGATTCCAGCATCGGACCGTTGTATTCTTCAAAGCAGGCGGTTTCCAGTGCCGCCCGGATTTTGCCGAAAAACCAGTTGCGCAGCTTCATGTCGCGGGGGTAAAAATCCCGCGTGCCTTTGTAGGGGAGAACAGAAAGTTTCGGAGTTTCCATAGGTTCCTTTCTTCACCGCGAGGGTGTACATATTAGAATCTTTTTTATTTTATCATAAAACAGAAAATTTGTCCAGTGATTTGTCATTTTTCCGAAGAAATTTCAAAAATCCTCTTGACATTTATTTCCTCATATGTTAATATTCCGTTAAGAAACAAAAACCGTCGTTCAAAACCGAACACGGCGGTGTTTCCGAACTTATATTTCCGGAGGACAACAGGATGGAAGAAGAAATCAAACAAACCCTGGCGGAGCAGACTGCCGACGAGGGGCTGAAAGCGGCACTTGCGATGCCGCAGGA
>CAKSPL010000160.1 GCA_934481325.1 uncultured Eubacteriales bacterium
GAATCTCGCACAACGGATTTCCGCCGAACCGACTTTTTTGCGCTCACGGTGCTTTCGTGGGTCTTTTTTGTCCTGTTTGCCGCACAAAGCGCGTTTGCCGCGGCGGCGGGGGAGATTGCCGCCCTGCCCTTGGTTCTGCTTGGCGTTCAGCTGTCGTTTGCCGTCCTTCTGACCGTTGCCGCAGGCAGGCTCCTCCGCTTTTCCGGGGTTTTCACCGTGCTTGGCGGGTGGCTGGCTTTCGCGGGTGCAATCGTACGCCTGCCCGGGGCAGGCACAGGCACGGGGGCGACTGAGACGGTGCCGTTTGCGGAAATTTCCCTGCCGTTTGTCACGGTTCCGCTCCTGTTTGCGGCGGTTTCGCTTCTGTTTGCCACGCTTCTCACGCATTCCCTGCCCGGCGGTTGCCTGTTGCTTCTCCCCCCGTGGGCGGCGTTTCTGACGCTTTCCTGCCGGGCGCAGGGGGCGCGGGCGGCTTTTGCCGTTTTTTTGCCGACGGTACTGCTCAGCCTTTGCGGGGCGGCACTGTCGTTTGCCGGAAAGGCGCGGACGGCGCGGGAATTGGCAAAAACGCGGCAAGCCGCCGAGCGTGACCCGCTGACCGGTCTGCTGAATCGGCGCGCGCTGGAAGCGCGCTTTCCTGCCGTGGCAGAATGGGGAAATTTTGCGCTTGCTGTAGCGGACCTGGATCATTTCAAAGCCGTGAACGATCGCGCGGGGCACAGTGCAGGCGACGCCGTACTGGTGGATTTTTGCCGTTTTACCGAACGCTTTTTCGGGGAGCGGGGATTTTCTTTTGTCTTTTCCCGATTCGGGGGCGATGAATTCGTTCTGCTTTTCCCGGAGGTGACCGCGAAAGAGGAACTGAAACGCGCAACGGACGATTATTGTCGGGCTTTACACCTGCGGGAGCCGGGCGCGCCGGTTTCCTGCACCTGCAGTGTGGGCTTGGTGTTTTCGGCAGAGCCGGCAACCGAGCTTCGCCCGGTGTTTGACGCGGCAGACCGGGAGCTTTACCGCGCCAAGCGGCAGGCCGCCGGCAGGGAAACAACGAGGTAACCGCGCCGCCCGAATGCGATGCCGGGCGCGGAATAATACCCCCACGCCCCGCACGACCGATGACAAATCGCGCCCGCCCCCCCGAATGCCCGGCGACATTCCGCGTTACAAAAAAAAGGAGCCTTGCAAGGCTCCTTTTTTTTGCCCCAACGGCAAAACGCCCCCCGCCTGCATATGCTGAAAGCGAGGTGATGATATGGAAGTGTTACGACCGTACGATCGCGGGCGCGCGCTGGCTTACGCAGCGCGGTGGGCGCGGGGGCGAAACCCCCTGTTTTTCAATTTTACCGGCATTGGGGGGGACTGCACGAATTTTGTTTCCCAATGCGTGCTTGCCGGGTGCTGTGCCGAAAATTTCACGCCGGATTTCGGCTGGTATTACCGTTCCCCGGACGATCGCGCCCCCGCATTTACCGGGGTGAAGTATTTCTGGCAGTTTATGACGGGGGATCCCGTATTCCGCGCCGAAAACGGCGGGCTCGGACCCTTCGGGCGCGAGGTGCCGCGCGCGGGGGTTGCCCTGGCGGACGCGGTTCAGCTGGGGGATAGCGAGGGGGATTTTTATCACACCCTGCTGGTCACCGGGATTGACGGGGACGAACTGCTGCTCTCCTCGCACTCCAACGACGTTTACAACCGCCCGCTTTCGGCTTACGATTACTCGTTCGTCCGATTCCTGCACCTGGAGGGCGCGCGGGTGGAGGCAGACCTGCCGGACTGCTTTGAAAACCTGATTCGCGGGGTGGCATTGCCCGCGGAATAACGTTTTTTGCCGGACGCTTGAAAATTCTCCTGCAATATGCTATAATATGACAACATCATTATTGTATTTTCGATATTTTGCAGGAGGCACATATGAGTGTACTTTTGATTTCCTGTCTCGCAATCGTGGGGATGATCGTGCTGGTGTTTGCAAAGCCCTCCGTGAAGGTTGGCAAGGCGGCGGTCAGCACTTTCTGGATGCCCCCGGTGCTGGCGGCGGTGATTCTGCTTGCCACGGGGCTTTTGCCGGTCTCCGAGGCGGGCGCGGGACTGTTTGCGGACAGCGCGGTAAACCCCGTGAAGATTCTGGTGCTGTTTTTCTCGATGACGTTGCTCTCGGTGTTTCTCGATGAAGCAGGATTTTTCCGTTATCTCGCCTCGGCGGTTCTCCGGCACTCGGGGACCAGTCAGAAAAAGCTGTTTTTACTGCTCTATCTCGCGGTATCGGTGCTGACGGTTTTCACCTCCAACGATATCATCGTGCTGACCTTTACGCCCTTTCTCTGTTACTTTGCCAAAAACGCGAAAATCGACCCCGTTCCGTACCTTTTCTGTGAATTTGTGGCGGCAAACACCTGGAGTATGGCTCTGATTATCGGCAACCCCACCAACATTTATCTGGCGGCAGGTGCGGGAACCGACTTTGCGGGCTACTGCCGCGTGATGCTGATTCCCACCGTGTTTGCGGGGGCGGTGTCGTTTCTCGTGTTGTGGCTCCTGTTCCGCAAAAAGCTGAGTGCGCCGATGAGCGGGGAGCCGGAAAACGAGCCGATGAAGGACCCGGTTTCGGTTGCAATCGGGCTTGCGGCACTGATTACCGCGATTGTACTGATGGCAATCTCCTCCTACCTGCCGGGACTTGAAATGTGGCTGGTTTCCCTGGTGGCGTTCGTCGCGCTTTACACGGTGGCGGGGGTGGTTCTGCTGATTCGGCGCAAGGGGCTTTCTCTGCTTGGAAGGAGCCTTCGCCGCGCCCCGTTTGACGTGATTCCCTTTGTGCTTTCGATGTTTTTGCTGGTGCTGGCCCTCAACCGCTCCGGCACGGTGGCGCAGATGGCGGATCTGCTCTCGCGCGGGAACCCGGTGTTCTCGTTCGGCATTACCTCCTGCCTTGCCTGCAACCTGATCAACAATATCCCGATGAGCGTGCTGTTTTCCTCGGTAATCACCGCCGCAGGCGGGGGCGAGGGCGCACTGTTCGCCGCCGTAATCGGCTCCAATATCGGCGCGTTTCTCACGCCGATCGGCGCGCTTGCCGGAATTATGTGGATGGCAATGCTCAAAACCCACGGCGTAAAGCTCTCCTTCGGCAAGTTCACCGCCGTGGGCGCAACCGTGGCAATCCCCTCCCTGCTCGCCGCCCTCGCAGGTCTTCTACTGATGGTCTGAACCGGGAATGCGCAAGGGGGTGCCTTCCCTGCAAGGCACCCCCTTGACCCCCCTTCAAAACCTTTCAAACAAAAGGATAACTACCCCCGGGCACCTGCGGTGGAGCTAATAGGCTGACGCGTTGCCTTGGGTTCACACGCCCAAAGTCCGGCATCACCTGCGGACTCCGTCTCCGACGGCGGCTAAAAGGCTGACGCGTTGCCTTGGGTTCACACGCCCAAAGATTGGCATCAGCCGTGTAAAAGTTTTTGAAGAAGTCCAGAGGAAACTTTTTGAAAAAAGTTTCCTCTGGCGCGTCTCCCGCATCCCACCAAGCCTCCCGGGCGAAGCAGAATTTGCGCAGAATCGTCGAAATTGCCCCGAGAAGCGTATCTCATACGCTGAGGGGCGATTTCG
>CAKSPL010000161.1 GCA_934481325.1 uncultured Eubacteriales bacterium
AACGCGGGTGAGGGGACTTTTTTACAAAAAGTCCCCTCACCACTCCTTCCAAAATCTTTGCACAACTCACGCCGGACTTTGGGTGCATCATCCCAAAGTGTGAGAAAAGCCGCCGCATTACAGGAAAATTTCCCAGCGGCAAACTTCCTTTGTGTGAAATGTTTTGTGGGGGGCAGGGGGACACTTTCGGGGAAGTGTCCCTTGCCGCGTCCTCTTGTCAGTCAAAATATCCTTCGCGATGGAGTAGCTCCGCAATCAGCACCGCGCCGCCTGCCGCGCCGCGCAGGGTGTTGTGGGAAAGCCCCACAAACTTCCAATCATACAGGGCGTCCTCGCGCAATCGCCCCACGGAAACGCCCATCCCGCCGTAAAGATTGCGGTCGAGTGCCGCCTGCGGGCGGTTTTCCTCCTCAAAATAGGTGATAAACTGCGCCGGTGCGTGCGGCAATCCCAATTCCTGCGGCTTGCCGGCGTAATTTTTCCACGCGGTGAGAATTTGCTCTTTGGTCGGCTTTTTGCGGAATTTTACAAACACCGCGGCGGTGTGTCCGTCCGTCACGGGAACGCGGATACACTGCGTGGTGATCACGGGTGCCGTTGCCTTCACAATCGCGCCGTTTTCCACCCGCCCCCAGACCCGGAGCGGCTCCTGCTCGCTTTTTTCCTCCTCGCCGCTGATAAACGGAATGACGTTGTCCACCATTTCCTGCCACTCCCGAAAGGTTTTCCCCGCCCCGGAGATTGCCTGATAGGTGGTGGCAACCACCTCGGTCGGTTCAAATTCCAGCAGAGCCGAGAGCGCGGGAACGTAGGACTGTATCGAGCAATTGGGCTTGACGGCGATAAACCCCCGCGCAGTACCCAGTCTTTGCCGTTGCGCCGCAATCACCGACAGGTGATCGGGGTTGACCTCCGGAATCACCATCGGCACGTCCGGCGTCCACCGGTGCGCCGAATTGTTGGAAACCACCGGAATCTCCGCCCTGGCGTAGGCCTCCTCCAGTGCGCGGATTTCCTCCTTTTTCATATCCACGGCGCAAAACACAAAATTGCACCGTTTTCCCATCTCGCCGATGTCCGCCGCGTCCAGCACCGTCATATCCGCAAATCGCGCGGGCATCGGGGTGCGCATTTTCCAACGGTCCCCCACCGCCTCGCGGTAGGTTTTGCCCGCCGAGCGGGCAGAGGCGGCAAGTGCCGTCACTTCAAAGTAAGGGTGATCCTCCAGCAGAGTCAGAAAACGCTGCCCCACCATTCCGGTGGCTCCGATCACGCCGACTGTCCGTTTTGCCATCGTTTTTCTCCTTGTGTAGATTCGGGTTCTTTATCAGTATAACACAACGCTCTTAAAAATGCAAGATTATTTCTCTCCGCTTGCGTGAAGAATCCGATAAAGCTCACTTTTGGTCATCCCACGGTCGCGCGCCGCGGCTTTGGTCGCTTCCATAGGAGAAAGCCCCGTCTTTTCATAATATGCCACGTGTTCGGCAGGGGACAGCGACAGCAGGGGCGACGTACTTTTCTCCTCCGGCACGGCGGAAGACCCCTCCAGCACCAGCACATATTCGCCGCGCGGTTCGGTTTCCCGATAGTGCGCCACCGCACCGGCAAGCGTGGTGCGGAGAATCTCCTCGTTGCGTTTGGTCAGCTCGCGGCAGACGGAAATGCGGCGTTCCTCGCCCAGTGTTTTTGCAAGTTCGTCCAGCGTATTTTTCAGTTTGTGGGGTGCTTCGTGCAAAATAAAGGTGCGGCGTTCGGCGGCAAGCTCCGAGAGCCGCGCCCGCCGTTTTGTTTTGTCCATCGGCAAAAAGCCTTCAAAAACAAACCGATCGGTGGGAAGCCCCGAGAGCGTGAGAGCCGTAATGCCCGCCACGCAACCCGGCACCGCGGTCACGGGGATTCCGCGCCCGGCGCACAGTGCCACCAAATCCGCACCGGGGTCACTGATGGCGGGGGTTCCCGCATCGGTCACCAGTGCAACCGATGCACCCGCCGCCAGCTTTTCGCACAATTCCTCCCCGCGGGTGCGCTTATTATGCTCGTGATAAGAAATCAGCGTAGCGGAAATGCCGAAAGCCGAAAGGAGCCTTGCGGTGTTGCGGGTATCCTCCGCCGCCACAAAATCCGCCTCGGCAAGCACCTTTTTGGCGCGCTCGGAAAGGTCGGCAAGGTTGCCGATCGGGGTGGCAACAAGATACAGCGTGCCGCCCGTTACACGGTTTTTTTCTTCATTTTGGGTGGACATAAAGCTCCTTCTGCCGGTGGCAAACTCTGCCGCGGCGCATAGAATGGTGTTGATGCGGCACCTGCCGCAAGATCCGGAAGGGGGAAAGATATGGCAATTAAAATATACATCGATCAGGGTCACAATCCGCAAAACCCGAATGCGGGCGCGGAGGGGAACGGTCTTCGTGAGCAGGACATTGTGTATCGCATCGGGCAGGAAACGGCGGCATTGCTCCGTTCAAACGGCAATTTTGAGGTGCGCCTTTCCCGCCCCACGCCCGAAACAACGCTCGGAACCTCCAATTCCACCAGCCTTGCGGCGCGCGTGCGGGATGCCAACGAGTGGGGGGCGGACTATTTCATCAGTCTGCACACCAACGCCTCCGACCTTGCCGCCGCCACGGGCAGTGAGGCGTTTTCCTATGCGGCAAACACCCCCGCGTTCTTTTTGGGGGCGGACATTCTCACAGCATTGGCGGCAAATACGGGACTGCCGAACCGCGGGATGAAAACGCGCCCGGGGCTTTACGTTCTCAAACGCACGGCAATGCCCGCCGTGCTGGTGGAGCTGGGATTTATCACCAACTCTTTTGATGCGCGCCTGATGAGTACCCGCCCGGAATTGTTTGCGCGGGGCGTGTATGAGGGGATTCTTGCCTACACGGGGGTCACCTGACCGCAACCGGGGGTCACCTGACCGTAGTCGAGGTCACCCGACCGCAACCGGGGGTCACCTGACCGTAGTCGAGGTCACCCGACCGCAACCGGGGGCATCTGACCGTAGTCGAGGTCACCCGACCGCAACACCGTGGGCGCAGGCGACCCGGTTTGGGCGCAAAGAATCTTGCACAGCAAGCAATCCTTGCCCGCTTTTTGCTCCCGCGCCCGGCGCGAAGAACCGTTACACGGCAAGCGTCCTTGCCCGCTTTTTGCACCGCGACCGGCGCGAAGAACCGTTACACGGCAAGCGTCCTTGCCCGCTTTCTTTGCAGAGAGCAGGCGCAAAGAAAGCTATAAAAGAAACGCCAAAGGGAGACGCGCCAAAGGAAACTTTTTGAAAAAAGTTTCCTTTGGAATCCTTCCAAAACTTTTGCACGGCTGATGTTGGACTTTGGGTGCGTAAAATTAAGGTGTGGCGAGAGCGTGTAGCCCCACCGCAGGTGGCGCAAGTGGCGCAGGTGCCGGCTGATGCCCCAAACTTTGGGTGTGTGTACCCAAAGTAACGCGTCAGCCTATTAGCCCCACCGCAGGTGGCGCAGGTGGTGCAGGTGCCGCGGCGGGACACAACTCACGCCGGAATTTGGGCGTGTGAACCCAAGGCAACGCGTGAGCCGTGTAGCCGCCGTCGAAGACGGAGTCCGCAGGTGCCCGGGGGT
>CAKSPL010000162.1 GCA_934481325.1 uncultured Eubacteriales bacterium
CTTCCTACGGGCTTCAGGTCGGTGATCAGATCATCAAGGTAGGGCATACCAGCGTTCACACGGGCAATGAGGTTGTCTATGAAATTATGAACCAGGGCGACAAGCCGATCGATCTTACCGTAAAAAGAAACGGAGAAAAGATTGTGCTGGAAGGCGTTGTATTCCCGGGGATGACCACCGAAGGGGTTAATTTCGGCACGCCCGATTTCCGTGTGTATGCGGAAAAACGCACCTTTGGCACAATCGTCAAGCACAGTTTTTTCCGTTCGCTTTCCACGGTGAAAATGATTGTGGATCAGTTGAAGGATCTTTTAAGGGGAAGATACGGCTTTAATGCAGTTTCAGGCCCCGTCGGTATCACCAAAGAGCTGGGCAATGCCGCCAAAAGCGGATTTTCTACTTTTCTGTATCTGGTTACGGTCATTTCCGTAAACCTCGGCGTGTTCAATATCCTGCCGATTCCGGCACTTGACGGCGGCAGACTTTTATTCCTGCTTGTGGAGGCGGTCACCAGAAAACCCGTCAACAAAAACATTGAGGGATATATTCATTTTGCCGGACTGCTGATTCTGTTCGGAATTATCATTCTGGTCACCTGTAAGGACGTGGTGGGGCTGTTTCGACGATGAACTATAACAAAATCCGCAGAAAAGCAAAAAAGGTCTATGCCGGGCGCGTGGCAATCGGGGGAGATGCACCGATTGCCGTGCAGTCTATGACCAATACGAACCCGCACGATTTTGCGGCAACGCTTGCACAGGTAAAGACCCTCCTTGCCGCAGGATGTGACATTGTGCGACTGACGGTGCCGGATAGGGAAGCGGCGGCGGTATTCGGTCGGGTGAAAGAAGCAGTACCGGATATGCCGTTGGTAGCCGACATTCATTTTGACTATCGATTGGCACTTGCCGCAGTGGAAGCCGGAGCCGATAAAATCCGCATCAATCCCGGAAATATCGGGGACAAAACCGGCGTGCGCGCGGTATGCCGCGCGTGCGCCGCGCGGCATATTCCGATCCGCATCGGAGTCAACGGCGGCTCACTTCAGCCAAATATCAAAGCAAAATACGGCGCACCGGTGCCAAAAGCACTGGTTGAGAGCGCAACGGAACATATCGCGTTATTGGAGGCGGAAGATTTCACCGATATCGTCATATCGCTGAAAACCTCCTCGGTGGAAAGTATGATAGCGGCAAACCGCCTGCTTGCCGAAAAGGTGCCTTACCCGATTCACCTCGGGGTTACCGAGGCGGGCGGTGGGGAAACGGCACGCCTGAAAAGTGCCATCGGCATCGGTGCTTTGCTGACGGACGGTATCGGAGACACTTTGCGCGTTTCGCTGACCGACGATCCGGTTTCAGAGGTTGCCGCGGCAAAGGATATTCTGACTGCACTGGCGGTGGAAGGTCAAAGCGGTATGGACATTGTCAGCTGCCCGACCTGTGGGCGCACGAAAATAGACCTGATCGACCTTACCGCGCGGTTTCGCGAGGCGGCAGAAAAAGAAGGCTTGCTGTCACTGCCTTTGCGCGTAGCGTTGATGGGTTGCCCCGTCAACGGGCCCGGCGAAGCGGCGGATGCCGACATCGGTATCTGCGGCGGGAACGGGGAAGCATTGCTCATCAAAAAAGGGCAGATTATCGAAAAAATACCGGAATCGGAAGTGATTTCTCGTCTGATTTCGGAAATCGGAAAATGGAAAGAAAAGGATTAAGGCGGGGAACCCGCCGAGAGTGCTATGGCGGGAAAAAACCTACTTGAAATTTTTGCAAAATATCACCCGGATGATGTCACCGCCGAACGCCTGTTGCGCGCAACCGACATTTCCCTCCGCGCGGACAGGGAGCGGCGAATCATCGAAGTGCGGGCGGCTTTCCCGGAGATTATCCGGAAATCCGCCCTTTACGCCGTGGAGGCGGAGATTGCCAAGACGTACGAACTTTCGATGGTGCGGATTCTGCCGCGGTATCCCGGTGAGGCGTTTGATGAGAGCTATATCCCGGAGCTGATTGCCGAAACCGAACGGATCGGCGCGGTTGCCCGCGGCTTTTTTCATTCCTATGAGGCACATTTGAACGGCGGCGTGCTGACGATTGAGCTTCCGCATCCGGGCGAGGGAATATCGCTGATGGAAAGCGGCAAAACGCCGGAGGTAATGTCCGGGATTCTGCAAAGTGAATTCGGTTTGAATATTCCGGTAAAAATCTGCCACTCGGAAGCATTGGCGGCAGATTATCAGTTTGGTTGCAGTGCGGCGGAGCTGGCTGATTTGGAAAAACAGGCAAGGGACAGCATTGCAAGATACGAAACGCAATCCCACGAGGTTTCCGTAAGAGGGAGCGAATTCACAGGCTCCGTAGCATCCGAAGACCCGGATGCCCCGGAACGCAAGCGCACAATGTCCCTGCTCGGTGAGGTTGGAAATGCCGAAATAAAGGACGGTATCTGCCGTATCGGCAATATGCGCTTTGATATCAGCGCACCGGAATACATCATCGGCAGTCCCTTTCCCATTCAGCCGATTCCGCTGGCACACCTGGATCACCCGGCACGGAACGTCACCATTATCGGTGAGATATTCGGTTACACCGCCGAGGATGCGCGTTCCGGCGATAAAGTGAACGTTTCCTTTGGCGTAACCGACTGGAACTCCTCCATTCAGGTCAGAAAATTCGGGCTTTCCCGTGAGGATGCCAAATCGCTTGCCGAGAAATTGCAAAACGGCACCTGCATTGCCGCAAGAGGCTATATCAAACACGATATGCACCGGGACGTGCCGGATGTGGACGTGACCTTTTATTATTCCGACGTGGCACTGATCAAGCGCATCCGCAGAAAGGACAATGCGGAAAAAAAGCGGGTAGAGTTGCATCTGCACACCACAATGTCCAACTTAGATGCCCTGATTCCCCCGGATGTTGCCGTAAAAACCGCTCATAGCTGGGGGCATCCGGCAGTTGCCATTACCGACCACGGAAATGTGCAGGGCTTTCAGGATGCAATGCTTGCCTCCGAAAAGCTGGGGCAAAAGGTCCTTTACGGAATGGAGGCATACTTTGTCAATGACACGGCAAGTGCCGTGTATGGGGAATATACTGGCGGTTTTGAGGATGAATTTATCGTATTTGACTTAGAAACAACCGGCAAATATGCCAGCACCTGTGCCATTACCGAAATCGGTGCGGTATTGGTGAAAAACGGCGAGGTTCTGGAACGCTACAACACTTTTGTCAATCCGGAAATGCCGATCCCGGAGGAAGTGGTAAAGCTGACCTCCATTACCGATGATATGGTAAAGGACGCGCGAAAAATCGGAGAAGTGCTGCCGGAGTTTTTGGCGTTTGTGGGAAATCGGCTGATGATTGCGCACAATGCGGATTTTGACATCGGTTTTTTACGGGAGGCGGCAAAACGGCTGAACATCCCGTTTTCCAACCCTTATCTCGATACAGTCGCCCTCTCCCGTTTCCTCAACAAAGACCTGAAATCCCACAAGCTGGATGTGGTTGCAAAATACTACGGACTGGGGGACTTCAATCATCACCGCGCGTGTGATGACGCGGAAATGCTCTCGC
>CAKSPL010000163.1 GCA_934481325.1 uncultured Eubacteriales bacterium
CTTCTACACGGTGGAAACGAAAAAGTACGTAGACACCTATCAGAAAACCTTCATTTCTAGTATATATCCGCACTCCTTCCTCGGAGGGCTTCACAAAAAGATTGCTCCCACGGAAAACGTGCGCGCCATTCTTTCTACCACAGCGGTGCTCGGCTCCTATTATTATTGTGAAGAAAACGGCGCGGAATTTCCGGATGCGGACGCGCGCCTTGGCAAATGTATCAACGATGTGGTGGGCGACCCGGATTTGAACGATATCATACAATCCCTGCTTTGCGAGGCATTGGCGCAAACCACCTGCCGGGACGAGGGGCAGGCGGAATTCAAAGCACAGCTGAATGCCGCGGCGCGCCTTTCGGAGCTGGAAAACCTGGACGATGCCGCAAGGGAAACCGAGAGCGGCAAGCTGGCAACGATTTATCGGATTCTCTGCCGCCTTACGATTTCGGGCAAGGGGCAGGAAACCATCACGGGAGACCGACTGATTCTGTTCGGTGAGTTGTTGGACGCTATGCGGGACAGCTACTCCTTCTCCGGCGTGGTGGATGCTCTGCTGGAGCAGTTGCAAAAGGACCCCACGATAGGGAAGTATATCGATGCAGCGTTGATAAAAAAGAACGTGGAGATCGGGGAATATACCTATACCGTATATATGGAATCCATTGCTTTTTTCCTGCAATGATGCTGTGGCAAAAATCTGATACGAACCGAAAGGAGTTTAGCCTGTGCCGATGAAAAAGATTACAAGGGTGCTGGCACTTTGTCTGCTTTTGCTGATTCTGTGCGGCAGTATCCCGCCCCTGCCGGTATCGGCGGCGGGTACGGGGCAGTCCAGTGCTTATAAAAGAAAAGTAATCTCCGTGGTTTATGACAACTCGGGGTCGATGACCGCTCCGAAGATGCCTTACGCGGTATATTCTTTGCAGATTCTGATGTCAACGCTCAATTCGGGAGATACACTGGTCATCTTTCCGATGAACCGCGCCTCGGGCGGGATTGAGTTTACGATGAACGGCGGGGACTGTACCCAACAGATTCGGGCAATTCTTGATATGGATTCCATCGAAAATAACGATGGCGGCACTCCGTTTGCTACGGTGAAAAAAGCGGTGGCAGAACTGAAAAACCGCGGGATGAAAACCGTAAGCGAAGTGGGAGACGTGGAGCAGGATACCGAATATTGGCTGGTGGTGCTGACCGACGGTGAATTTGACACGACCGGGAAAAGTGCCCAGGAGCTGGAGCGGCAACTGCGCAATGAAATTACCCCGTACAGCGGTCTGCATACCATATACCTGGGCTTGGGTAACGATGCGGCGGATCTGACCGGCTGTGACCTGACGCGTTCCGCGCCGTTCACCGCCATCAAGGTTTCTGCCGGGAGCGAGCTGACCGGCGGGATGCAGCAAATCGGCAACCTGATTTCGGGCAAATATCCCCTGCCTGCGAATTATTACGAGGTTTCGGGCAATACGGTGACGCTGGACCTGAGCCGCGCGGACATTTCCTTCCGCACAATCACGGCACTGTTGCAAAACTGCCCGGAGACGCTGGTGAGTGTGACCTATAACGGGAAAGACATCACACCGACGCAAAGCGCGATCCTGCAGGGGGATTCTTTCATCAAGATTGCCGCCGGCTTTGCCGCCACCGTGGAGGGGAACCCGTATTTCTCCTCCGGTCAATTACAATTTACGTTTTCGGGGGCGGTGGAAAAGGATAAAATCTCCTTTACAGGCGAGCCGGCACTTTCCATCCGCACCTATTTTGAAGTGATGGGTGCCAACGGTTGGGAGCGCAAGGACATCAACTATGTCAACAGTAACCTGACCAAAAAAGACCGTATCCGCGCCGGCTATGAGGTCTTTGAAGAGGCAAACGGCAGACTTGTGGATATGGCGGCGGTGTTCGGCGGGGTGGAAGCCAAGGTTTCCTATGCCGGAAAAGGATACCGCATCGGCGAGGAAATCCCGTTGCTGGTAGGGAAAAACGAGATTGTGATTTCGGTCAGCGTGATGAACGGGATTTATACGCTGAATACCTCGGTGATGTGTATCATCAGCGAAAACCCGACCTACTACCGCATCGAAACACAGAAAAAAGAAATCTTTGATCTCACCACCAACAAGGTTCAGGTGCTGTTTGACGTGTATGACGAAAACAAAAAACTGAGCCTTGCCGAGCTTGCCGCCTATCAGTACACCATCACTGCCAAGCGGCAGGACGGCAGTGACCTTGCCGTGAAGATTACCGAAGCGAGCAACGGCACCATCACGCTGGAGGCTGATATGCAGGGCTTGCCGGCAGGAGAGATCTGCACCGCTACGATGCGCGTAGTCTCTCCGGACAGCATCACGCGTGAGGCAACCGTGGAAATGCGGGTCAGGATTCACATTTTGGCTTTACAGCTGGAAAAAGAGGGACCGGCGGCACTGTCCCTGACGCAGTATGAGTTGTTGCGCAATACCGAGGGCTTCCGCTTTGTGCTGACCGCGAACAACCGCGTGCCGCTCCCGTTTGACGACGGGGGCTTGCTATGGCGCGTAACGCTTGGCGGCAGGGACATCGCGGGGCAGATGAGGCAGAGCGGCAACGAACTGAGCTTTGTGCCGGACAAAGCAAGCCTTGGCGAGGATTTCACCTCCCCGGGGCAAAAAGAGCTGGTGCTGACGGTGAGTACGAAAGAGGATGCAACCGTCAAAGCCGAGGCACGCTTTACCTTTGAGGTGAAGGCTTCGGTATTTACACTGGTTCCCTTTGCCGAAAACAAGGTGTTCTCGGTTACCACGCATCAGCTCATCGGCAATCGCCTTGGCTTTGGCGTAACGCCGATGGTGGACGGTCACCCGGTTTCCCTGGACGAGCTGACCTATGGCGGCAGTATCGGTGCCTTTGACATCACCCCGTTTCTCCGGGCGGAAAACGGCGGGCTGTATTTCGTGCCGACCGCCGAAACCGTCGGCTCCGAACGGGGCGTGGGGGATAAAAAGCTCACCTTCCGCTTGGAAATGAAAGAGCTGCCGTTCCTGACGGCAACCTATGAATCCGCATTTGAGGTGCGGGAATGTAAATGGGAAATTCGGCTGTTGCCCGGTGCCGTTACGGCGGTGAACCGCTTTGCCATCGAAAAGAGCCGGGCGGAGTTCCGGATGATGGTTCTGCGTGACGATATCCCGCTGGGAAGGGAAGAACTGGCGGAAATGCTGAACGGCAGGGAGGTTCGCTTCTCCTGCACCGCGTTTGACAAAAACTTTCTTCTGCCGGTCGGTGCCGAAACCGAGGTCACGGAGGAGGACGGCGCGGGCGTGATTGTATACCGCGTGGTGCGTGACCAGCTCCTGCCGGTTGCCGGAGTGACCTCTATGCTCATTTTCAACGGGGACAGAACCGTGCATATGTCCTGCAACGGTGCCGAGGCGGATATGATATTCACCTTTGCGCCGAGTGCAATCTGGTCGTATATCTGGCGGGTGCTGATTATCCTGCTGATTATTTACATTATCGTGTACTTTGTCTGCGGGCTCCGGTGCAAAACCTTCAGCCAGGGCAAGCTGGTTACCTTTAC
>CAKSPL010000164.1 GCA_934481325.1 uncultured Eubacteriales bacterium
ACCGCACCCCTCGTCAATCGGGCGGGGGTCACGGGCATATTTTTCGTTCAGCAGATTGATTTTGCCGTGCCAGGTAAACAGGTTGCCGTGCCGCGCGTTGCGGCTGGGCATCACGCAGTCAAAAAAGTCCACACCGCGGTGTACCGCCTCCAAAATATTGCACGGCGTACCCACTCCCATCAGATACCGCGGCTTATTTTCGGGCATATGCGGTTCCACTGCCTCAATGATACGGTACATTTCCTCGGTTTCCTCGCCCACGGCAAGCCCGCCGATGGCGTAACCGTCAAGGTCAAGCTCCGCAATCTGATCCATATGCCACGCGCGGAGATCCTCATAGGTACTGCCCTGATTGATTCCAAACAGCATCTGATGCCGGTTGATGGTGTCGGGCAACGAGTTCAGGCGCGCCATTTCCGCCTTGCAACGCACCAGCCAACGGTAGGTGCGCTCCACGGACGCCTTGACATAATCATACGGTGCGGGGTTTTCGATGCACTCGTCAAACGCCATCGCAATGGTGGAGGCGAGGTTGGACTGAATCTGCATACTTTCTTCGGGGCCCATAAAAATGCGTTTACCGTCGATATGCGAGGCAAAGTGAACGCCCTCTTCGGTAATTTTACGGAGCGGACCTAAGGAAAATACCTGAAACCCGCCGCTGTCGGTGAGGATCGGTCTGTCCCAGTTCATAAACTTATGAAGCCCGCCCATATCGCGGATCAGCGCGTCACCCGGGCGCAGATGAAGGTGATAGGTGTTGGAAAGCTCCACGCGGCAGTTGATTTCCTTCAGCTCCACCGTAGAAACCCCACCCTTGATGGCGGCACAGGTGCCGACATTCATAAATACGGGCGTTTCAATGTCGCCGTGTACGGTGTGAAGTACCCCGCGGCGGGCGCGCCCATCCTTGTTTTTCAGAATAAAATCGTTCATATTCACGGTGCCGGGAATACAGCCCGACCCTTTCTTTTTTATTTATTTCGGTTTATTAAGTCCGCCCGAATTGGCGGTCAAGATTGGCTTTGGTCAGCACCATCGCAACGGGGCGACCGTGCGGGCAGACCGTAATATCCGGGATTTCGGCAAGCTGATCGCAGATTTCCTGCAAATACTCCGGCGGATAATCCCGCCCGCCCTTGATAGCGGCTTTACAGGCACTTTGGTAAAGTGCCTTTTCAAACACGATATCGCGTGCCAGCTCCGCGTTCCCGGTGCCGCTATGCAGCATCGGCGCAAGGCTTTGCAGTAATTCCGCCGCCGCGTCGGCTGACAGCCCCACCGGGATTTCATCCACCGAAAGCAGGTTGCCCCGCACGGTAAAGGAAAATCCGATTGCGCGCACTTCGTTTTCAAACGCGATCAGTGTTTGCGCATCCGAGGCGGAAAGCGGCACGGGAAGCGGCACCATCAGGAGCTGTGAGTGGCGTTTTTCGGTTTTCATATTCCGTTTCAGCCGTTCAAAAAGAATCCGTTCGTGCGCCGCGTGCTTGTCAATCAACAACAACTGATTGTCACACTCCGCAATGATGTAGCACCGGAACGCCTCGCCGATCATCCGATATTTACGGGGCGGTTTGATAAGCTCTTCGGCGGGTTGCGGTTGCCCGGTTGAAGGCACTGCCGCCGGAGCGGAAGCGGGCGGCTCTGCCTGATTCTGCGGCGGGAGCGGTGGCTTCGGGTTCTTTATTTCGGGGCGGGGATACGGAATCTCCCGGTACGGGGATTTGATTTCCGTACCGCCCGAATGATAGTTGACCGACGCGGCGGCGCGGGAAGCACCGGTGTTTCCTTCCGCAAACGCCCGATAATCCGCCGCACTCATCCGGTCAAAGGTCGGCGCGGTGCCGCGAACGGAGGGGAGCGGCTCGCTTGGCGCAGTTGCCCTGCCGGGAACCGGCATCACCTGCTCTATGGTAACCTGATTGGCGGCAAGCGACTCCCGCTTTCCCTCCTCAATCGGTACAAACGCGTTTTTCAGAGAAGCCTTTTCCTGCGGCAAGCGCATTTCGGGGCGGGCGGCATTGTTTTCCAATGCGGTGCGTGCGGCAAAATAAACCGCATCAAACACCGGCTTTTCGTTGGAAAACTTTACTTCCAGCTTTGCAGGATGCACGTTTACGTCCACCGACGCGGGATTGACGGTCAGATACAGTACGCAGGCGGGAAATTTTTCGGGCGGAATATACGAAGTATACGCCTGCTCCAATGCCGCCGCCGCAGTGCGGGAGTTGACATATCGCCCGTTGATAAAGAAATTCTCATAATTGCGCTTGGGGCGGACGTTATCCGATCTTCCGATAAAGCCCTCCACCGTCACATCCTCGTTTCCGCCCGAAACCGGAATGGTTTTGGCGGCAAACTCTTTGCCGAACACGGCATACATCGCGCTTTTGCGGTTCCCGTCACCCGCGGTATCCAGCCGCACGGTGCCGTCCACAATCAGCCGCAGAGCGATTTCGGGGTGAGAAAGGGCAATTTTTTCGGTATAAGTGGCAACGGCAATTGCCTCCGAAACATCCTTTTTGAGGAATTTCCGGCGGGCGGGCACGTTGCCGAACAGATTCTCCACAATTACGGTGGTGCCGACCGGTGCGCCCTGTTCGGTAACAGAAATCACTTCCCCGCCCTTGGAAACCAGCACGGAGCCGTATTCCGCATCCGCCGTGCGGGTGATGATGCGAAGCTCGGACACTGCGGCAATTGCGGCAAGTGCCTCCCCGCGAAAGCCCAGCGTCATAATGGCACTAAGATCACCGGCATCGTGAATTTTACTGGTGGCGTGGCGGCGGATGGCAACCGGCAAATCCTCCTTGCTCATTCCGCAACCGTTATCCGCCACGCGCATAAAGCTCACGCCGCCGTGCTGAATTTCCACCGTTACGCGGGTAGCACCCGCGTCAATCGCGTTTTCCAGCAGTTCCTTGATAACGGATGCGGGTCTGTCCACAACCTCGCCTGCGGCAATCAGATTTGCCACGGCAAAGGAAAGTACGTTGATTTTTCCCACGGGTTCCTCCTTTCGTCAAACAGAGGCAATCAGCCCAACTTTTTCTTGATATTGAAAAGAAACGTCATTGCCTCATATGGGGAGAGCGTGTTGATGTCGGTATCGCGAAGTTCACGGATCACTTCATCGTTTACACAATCCTCAAAGGTAATCAGGCTTTCGTCCTTTTCGGTTTCCTTGGCCGGTGCCTGCAACGCCTTTGCCGTTTTCTCCACCGTGGCAAGCACTTCTTTGGCGCGGCGGATAATTTCATTCGGCACGCCCGCCAGCTTTGCAACCTCAATGCCGTAGCTGTCGTCCGTGGAGCCGCGCACGATCTTGCGAAGGAAGGTAATATCGTCCCCGCGCTTTTTGGCGGCAATGTTATAGTTGACCACACCGGGCAGCTCCGCTTCCAGTGCCGTCAGCTCGTGATAGTGTGTGGCAAACATCGTTTTGGCACCGAGCTTGCGCCCCGCCGTATATTCCACGATCGCACGGGCGATGCTCATCCCGTCAAAGGTGCTGGTGCCGCGCCCCACCTCAT
>CAKSPL010000165.1 GCA_934481325.1 uncultured Eubacteriales bacterium
TGGAAATTCCATTTTTTATTTTTGAGTTTCCATTTTTTCGCACATACATTTCAGATTATTTTTGAAATTCGTGTGCATTTTCCAATTATGCGTTATAGGAGGCGTCTGTATTGGCAATCAGTGCAGGCGTAACGTTGGTTTTGCGCCGCGAGGTTGCCACGCGTTTCATCAGCTCCGCCTTGAAAAGCTCCTCGTCAAACGGCAGGGTCACGGGCTTTCCGAGGAAAGCACACAGGTGCATCGCATTGGAAAGCATCAGGGCGTTCAGCCCCTCGCGCCCGTCCGCAATCAGCGGCTCGCCCCGCAGGATTGCCCCCGCAAAGGCATTCAGCACGCCGCTGTGCTGGCTGTTCTCTCCCGTGATTTCCGGTGTGAGGATTTCGCTTTTCGGTGCGGCAAAATGCTTTCCCGGTTTTGCTTGGAAAACTCGGATTCTTTCATTTCCAGCTTGGTCAGCGTCAGCTTCTTTGCGTTTTCGCAAAGAAGGGTGCCACCGTCACACACAATTTCAAACCGGTTGGTGCCAGGGGCATCCCCCGTGGTGGTCACAAAGGTACCGGTGGCACCGTTTGCGTATTCCACGTATGCGGTAACGTCGTCCTCCACCTCAATGTCGTGCCATTTGCCGAAATGCAGGTGGGCATCCACATAGGTGGGCATCCCGCAAATCCATTGCCAGAGGTCGAGATTGTGCGGGCATTGATTCAACAGCACGCCGCCGCCCTCGCCGCTCCAGGTGGCGCGCCACGCGCCGGAATCATAATAAAACTGCGGGCGATACCAGTTGGTGATGATCCAGGAGGTGCGGCGAATCTCGCCCAGCTCCCCGCTGTCGATAATCTCCTTCATCTTGCGGAACACGGGATTGGTGCGCTGATTGAACATCATCCCGAATACCAGGTTTTTGTGCCGATCCGCCTCGGCAATCATCTCCCGCACCTGAAGCGTATACACACCGGCGGGCTTTTCGCTCATCGCGTGCAGCCCGTGGCGGAAAGCCTCACAGACATACTTCGGGTGATCGTAATGCGGCACAGCAACCAGCACCGCGTCGATTTTTCCGCTTTCCATCATCTCCTCGGCGGAGGAAAACAATGCGACGGACGGAAAATCGTGTCCTTGTGCGCGGTATTTTTCTTCGTCGGCACGGCAAGCGTCCAGCCGTGTCTGATCGGTATCCGCCACTGCCGCCAGTTCTATCTCGGGGCATTTGCCAAGGCGAATGTTTTTGGCGTGCGCACTGCCCATATTTCCGTATCCGAGGATACCAAGTCTGACCTTTTCCATTATGATTCTCCTTTTTCCGTGATTTACAGTCCTGCCGCCCGGCAGAACGAAAGGCTTCTTTTCAGGCAATCAAACGGGTTTTCTCCGTAGCATTGATCCTGTTCCACAAACGCGTATTCCACACCGGCTTCCCGTGCCGCAGCAAAAATCCGCTCCCAGTTGAGGTTCCCCTCTCCTACGGGTGCCATATGCGGTGCGTGATCGACCGGGTCAAACGCAAAATCCTTGAAATGGATACAAGGAACCCGATCGCGATAACGAAGAAGGAATGCCGCCGGGTCGTCTCCGCCCATCTGACACCAGTAGGTATCGGCAAGGAACCCGCACTCCGCCGGGGTCAGAGACTCCGCCAACCGCGTGAAGAAGTTTTTGCCTACCTCATTTTTCGCGTATTCTCTGTTATGATGATGATATAGGAACCGATGCCCCGCGGCGGCAATCGCCTTTGCCGTTTGCGGGAGCCAAGTCATCGCCTCATCGAAGGCGAGAATCGCGTTTTTTTCTTTGTTGAAGCAATGTGGGGCGGAGCCAAGCCCGATATAAGGAATGCCCATCGTATCGTGTGCCGCAATCACCGAGGGCAGTTCGTTCCGGAGCTTATCCGCGGCAATGTGGGTTACCGGGGCGGTCAGCCCCAGTTTTTTTAACGTGTCCCGCATCCACACGGGGTCATAGTCGCACACGCCGGAAAGCTGTACCGCCGTGTAGCCCATCTCCGCCACGCGGGCAAGCGAGGCTTCCAATTCCGCAGGGGTTTTGCAAAACTCCCGCAAGGTATACATCTGTGCACCGAGAATCATCGTTTCTCCTTTCCCTCTCTGCCGCTCCGGCAGAGAAACCCGCAACCCGCAAAGCGCGGTTACAGTGTAGCAAGAATTTCTTTCAGGCTCTTTACGGCAAAATCGAACGCCGCCCTGCCGGAGGGGAATTTCCACTCCGTGGCACCCTCGCCCTCACCCGTCTCTTCCAGCGCACCGCGCCCGATGAATTTGGTCAGGTGCGGTTCCAGCGTCAGCACCTCGTGACCGTCCGCAAAAAAGTGCGGGAGATATTTTGCAAGCTGTCCTTCGCCCTTGCCGGGGGGGACTACCACACCGTCCGCTCTCGCGTCCTTGATATGCCCGTAATACACGTAGGGTGCCAGCATATCCCACGCCCGCAGGGTGTCCTCCTTGCACTGCACGAAATTGGCGGGGTCAAACACGGCGGAAATTTCGGGGATTGCCCGATGGATTTCCAGGCACCGGTCGGCAACGTCGCCGTAAATGCCCTTTTCGTTTTCGTGACAGAGCCGCACCGGGTGTCCTTTCGCCAGCTCCGCAAAACGGGAGAGACGCAACAGCACCTCGTCACGGTAGGCAGGGTCGCCGCCGGTGCCGTAAAAGCTGAACAGGCGAAGGCATTCCGCGCCCGTGATGTCCGCCGTTTCCAGCAGACGCAGGAATTGTTCTCTTTCCTTGTCAAAGGAATCGTGAATATCGGTTTTCCCGGCAGGGGAGCCGAGCGAAAACACCCGAATCCCTTCGGAGTCAAGGATGTTTTTGACCTCCCTTGCCTCGGCAGGCGTCAGGTGCGCCACGTTCTTTCCGTTTACCCCGCGCATCTCCAAAAGCCCGATGCCGTTTTCCTTCATTGCGCGGACCTGACCCGCGATGGCGGGGTCTGCCTCATCCGCAAAGGCGCAAAGTCTGTAATGTACCATTTTTTCTCCTTTAGACCCCGGAATAAGCGGCAAAGCCGCCGTCTACGGGGAGTACCACACCGGTTACAAAGCCGGATGCGGAAGAATCCGTGAAAAACCGCAGGGCACCGAGCAATTCCTCCGGCTCCCCGAAACGCCCCATCGGGGTTGCCGCCAGGATTTTTCCGGTTCGGGGAGTGGGGGTGCCGTCCTCGTGGAAAAGCAACGCCCGATTCTGTGCCGTGACAAAAAAGCCGGGGGCAATGGCATTGACGCGGATGCCCGCCGGGGCAAAATAGACCGCCAGCCACTGCGTAAAGTTGGAAACGCCCGCCTTTGCCGCGGAATACGCCGGGATTTTGGTCAGGGGGCGGAACGCGTTCATAGAGGAAATGTTCAGCACCGAACAGCCCTTTTCTCCTACCATATCGGGGGTAAATACCTGTGTGGGCAGGAGCGTGCCAAGGATGTTGAGGTTAAAAACAAACTCAAAGCCCGATTTGTCCAGGTTGAAAAAGGTTGCAATATCCTCTC
>CAKSPL010000166.1 GCA_934481325.1 uncultured Eubacteriales bacterium
CACGCACGGTGCAAAAAATCAAGCCCGCCGCAATGGAAAATCCTTCCGAATCGGGAGATTCCTGCGGCGGGCTTCGGGAACTGCGGGCAACCGCCCGCTCAAAACGTGACTTTGCGATGCGTTTCGGATAGTCGCTCGGCTGGTCAGCCGAAGTTAAAACGGTCACCGATGTTTCGGATAACCGCCGATGTTTCAGATGACCGCCGGTGTTTCGGATGTCACCCGGTGGTTGAACGGTCACACCTGTTCGGATGGTCGCCCTGTTTCGGACGGCAACCACCGTTTTCGGGTGGTCACCAAACCGAGTATCACCGTTTTATTTCAGTTTTTCCAGCGTGGGTGCGGAAATCAGCCCCTGCTCACTGACCCGGTATTCGTAGCAGAATTCCTCCCCCTTGGTGCGCCAGCAACGGGGACTGACGTAATTCTGTGCGCGATCGGCAAAATGAAGCGGACCAAACCCGTTGTTGCGGCTGATATAAAGGTCAAGCCGGAACATATGTTCTCCTGCCGAAAGGTCAAATTCCGCGGCATACGGTGCCAGTGAAATCTGCTTTTCGGCACCGCCGTCCGCGCTGATCAGGACTGTGCAGGCACGGTATTGCGGGGCGCGGAAACGATAGATCCCTCCGAGCTTTGCGGTAAACGGGATATGATACGTCAGTTTTCCGCTGTAAAACGGCAGCATCTGACGGGTAATATCGCCAAAGCCAAGTCTTTCAGGCAGTTTTGTGATTTCCGCGTGCGCTCCTGCAAGGTATACCCCGAAATTGCCGAGCAAATAACAGCGTTCCAGCGCGGAACGCTCACCGTAGGGCAGACTCAGCACCAGCGTATGCGTCCCCGCTTCAAAGGCGGGCAACGGATAAGTTTTGATGGAGCGATCCACATAATAACCGTCCGGAACGGGAGAAACACACGCGCCGTCCAGTAAAATCGCGGCTCCTTCCGGCAGCTCCGCGGCAAGCCTTGCGCCCGAAACCGGAATCCTGCTTTCAAAGGAATACCGCAGGTGTACCGTGTGCGTGGGCGGCACCTCGGGGAAGCACCAGGGCTGACACGGCTTGCCGCCGCCTGCGGAATATCCGAGAGCCTGCCGCACGGCGGTGTCTATGCGCAGAATTTCCTCACCGGCGGAGAAATCCGCTCCGTCAAGCGCATATTCCGCAAAATCCAGCAACAAAGCATTCGGTTCCTCCAATGTAAAGGCAACCTCAAAGGGCAAGCGGCGCGGTGCCGTTTCTTTCTTTTCCGGTACGGGAACGCTGACATCGCCCTCAAAGCGGGAAAGCCGCAAAAGAATACTGTCGTGAGATTGCAGGGCAAACGAAAAGCTCGTGTACCCGTTTTCCTGCACGGAAGAAATTTCCCCAACGTTGCCCGTAAGCGTATCATAAAGTGCGGCACGATACTGTCCGCGCACGGAAATGCGGACTTTTTCCACGCGGCAAATATCCTGATTGTACGGCTCTTTGCCCTTGGCAACGAAAAGCCATCTGTCATCTCCGTCGTCCCGAAGCTGGTAAAGCAGGTCGTCGGATAGCCGACCGTCATCCCGCCGCAGTTCCACCGTGCGGAAGTTTTCCAGAGCCGCCAGTAAGGGTTCACGGGCAAAGGAAATCCGCTCGGCACCTGCCAATTCCGCCGTAAGGTCGGCGGGTATTGCATCCCGGTACTTCGGAAGGTCGCCCATTACAATCAGCTTGCCGCCAGCCGCGGCAAAATCCCGCAAGCGTTCCGCCGTGGTGGAGCGCAGGGTTTCACAGCCGGGTACCACGATTACATCATAATTCATTTTGCCGACGGAAAGCGGGGCATTGCCTTTCTCGCAAAGAGACGGGAGCGTTGATTCGGAAATGAAATCAAAGTCCAACCCGCCGAAAAGCAACCAGTTTATCACATCGGAAAAATTCTGATCCAGCTGGGCGCGCACGCCTGCCGTCTGTTCCGAGGGTCCCCAGTGGAGCCAATAGTTCTCAATCGGATGAATAACCCCGATTTTTACCACCGGTTTTCCGCGCGTCAGCACCGTAGCAAGGCGCGCAAAATGATTTTCAATGTAAGAGTATTCCTGCCACCAAGGTGACTGATAGTTGATAGAAGCAGGATAGTCTCTCTTTGCCTCCCCCTGCATAGAAACCCAGGAGAGGTGCGGCACGCGGAAGGTTACCCCCAGTGCCGCCTGCCAGTCACCGTAGGTTTTGTGGCGGCGGAAGTCAAAGTCCCAGCCGGTTACGCCGTAAAGCTCGGACATCATTCCTTCTTTGCCGTACTGATGCACGGCGGACTGCGCCTGTTTTGCCGTGCTGTATTCGTGCCGGTTTGACAGCATATCAATCCCGGGGATTTCAAACGCGTGATAGGCGCGCATTGCTTCACCGATGCCGACGGTCTGGCTGCCGAGCGTCGGTTCTCCGTACATATGTCCGGTCAGCATCAGTCCGTGCGCCTCACACCAGGAACCGCAGTTTTCGGCAAACGCTTCGGTAAAGCGGTCACAGACGTGGTCGTGATAATGATAACGGATCGGGGAAGGGATTCCGTCCGGCATTTCCCAATAAAGCTCCGGCAGATGGGCGATCAGATCCTCTCCGTATGCCGCGGCAAAGGTTTGAGGCAGGTCGTCACTCCAGGGGAGTGTTACGGTTTCCCGACTGTTGGCAAAGCGCAGAGTGGATTTACGGGCAAACTGCGGTTCATACGTAAAAATGGAGGGAACGGCTCCGCCGAAATCCTTTCCGACAGAATCCAGATATGCTTGATAAGTAATCTCGATAAAACGATCGATCGCCGCTTTGGATAGTGTATTGACATAAGTCTGATTGTTGTACCAGGTGGAGGAATCGGGGGACTGACAATAGGCGTACCACAGATTGCCCGTTTCCGCTTCGCCCTCTCCGATTTTACGATAAGAAAACAGCTCTCCTTTTTCGTTGAGCGAAACTGAAAACCGCCCCAGCAGTTCCGCCTCCGGGGAAAACGAGCTTTCGATTGCATCGGAATAACGGAAGGTTGCTTTCTCGTTTTTCAGTTGCTCCGGCGAAATCTGCGTAAAAATCAGAATCCGCATCCGGTATTTCGGGTCTTTTGTTACCAAGCCTCCCGCGGCACCGGAGGGCCAGCGATCCTCGTCATAAAGATATGCGCGCATTCCGGTTTGCTTTGCCTTCTCCACACAGGCGCGAATCAGCCCCAGAAACTCCGGCGAAAGATAGGTCGTTGCCATACCGGATCGCACGTGCATATGATAACCGCCGAAGCCCATTTTGCCGAGGATTTCCGCCTGCCGTAACAGCTCCTCTTTTTCCAGCTTGCAGTTCCACGCCCAAAAGGGCGCACCGCGGTATTCCGCCGTCGGTGAACGGAAAAGGGCATTGTCGAATTCGGGGTTTTTTGATTTCGGATAAAACATCATACAACCTCCTTTTTGGCGTTAAGTTCATTGTAACATAGCGCACTATCCGAAAAAAGGACGGTATCTATTCAATAT
>CAKSPL010000167.1 GCA_934481325.1 uncultured Eubacteriales bacterium
GAATACCTGGCGGAGCGTCTTTCCGGCATCGTGGAATATAAATCCCTGATGGTGGAGGGGATGTATCACGCAGAACCGATTTCTTATGAGGAAACCTATGCGTGGCTGATGAAATATGCCGCGATTTTCAAGGATTATATCGTGGACACCGGCGTGTATCTGACCGATGCGGTCAAAGCCGGCAAGCGCATTATGTTTGAGGCACAGCTGGGGGCTTTGCGCGATATTGATTTCGGCATTTATCCTTATACTTCATCCTCCTCCACCATTGCCGCCTATGCGCCGATCGGTGCCGGTATTCCCGGCGTGAAGCTGGATAAAGTAGTGGGCATTATGAAAGCATACTCCACCTGCGTGGGTGAAGGTCCCTTCACCTGCGAGTGGTTCGGAGAGGAAGCGGAGGAGCTGCGCAAGGCAGGCGGCGAATACGGTGCCGCAACCGGCAGACCCCGCCGTGTAGGTCCCTTTGACGTGGTGGCATCCCGCTACGGTTGCCGCGTGCAGGGGGCGGACGAAATTGCCCTGACCAAAACCGATATTCTCTCTTATATGAAGAAAATTCCGCTTTGCGTGGCATATGATATAGACGGCAAGCGCACCACCGATTTCCCTGTCGGCAAGGCACTCAACATTGCAAAACCGGTTGTGGAATATGTGGACGGCTGGAATTGCGATATTTCGGGTTGTCGCACGGTAGCGGACCTGCCGAAGCAGGTGGTTGATTACGTACACACCATCGAGAAATTGGTGGGTTGCAGAATCAAATATGTTTCGGTCGGTGCCGAGCGTGAAGCGTATGTGACAATGTACTGAGAAAAAATCCCCGCGGATTTCCGCGGGGATTTTTGTTTCAGTATTCCAACCCTGAATAAACCAGGTTGCGAAGGCGTGGGTGAACGATGGCTTCTTTGTTGTTGAGCATATGCTGAGTGTAGATGATTGCAATGCCGTTTGCGGGATCTGCGTGAAAGTAAGACCCTGCCGCACCGCCCCAGCCGAATTCGCCGACCGGAGACAGCGAGCCGCCGCGCTTGGGGTCCACCATCGTGCGCACGCCAAACCCGTAACCGTAGCCGCGCATAGCGTCCCAACAGAAATCCGGGCGGGTTTTTTCGTCCAGGCAGTCGGTGCGAAGGAGGTCTATGGTTCGGGCGGAAAGAATCCGCGTTCCGTTTGCGGTAACGCCCATATTGGTCATCGTATCGGCAAGCAGAATCAAATCGTCGATGCAGGAGATTACCCCTGCCCCGCCGCTGTCATAATTTTCACCCGGTATATGCCCGTTGATCAGTCCCACATCCACTGCCCTGCCAAGCTCCTTATCAAACCGATACTGCGCCGCCATTTTCGGGCGGATGGCATCGGTGAGGTGGTAGCAGGAGTGCGTCATCCCCACAGGTTCAAAAATGTATTTCCTGACATAATCCGCAAACCGCTCTCCGGACCACACCTCCACCAACCGTGCCAGCACATCATGTGAGAGGCTGTATTGCCAGTGCGTGCCGGGGTGAAAGCAGAGCGGCTTTTTGGCAATTGCCCGCACCACGTCGGCGGTGGTGGGGTTTCCGTTATGCTCCGAAATAGTCGCTACAATGTCCGGGGCTTTCCAGTCATAGTCAAGCCCGCTTGTCATCGTAAACAGATGGGAAATGCGCAGGGCGTGCTGCGGCGCAACCAAAACCTTTTTTCCGGTTGGTGTATAGCTTGCCACTTTGATATCCGCAAATTCCGGCAGGTATTTATCCACCCGGTCAGTGCGTCAAAATTCATGGCTGGACCTCTTTTCTTTTAGGCAAATTTTATTATATCATCCGTAAAAGTGTTTGTCAATAGAAGAAGGCGCGGAAATCCGCGCCTTCTTCGTTATCTTTTCCTCAATACATCCTGCTCATAACGGTAAACCTCATCCCACCAGCTCTCATCGGCGGGAACGCCCTCACGGCGGCAGAATTCCTGCCACACCGCTCCTTCCGGGCAGGATTTCAGCTCTTCGCCGATCACAAGCAGTTTTGTAAATTCTCCGTTATCCTGCATTTTTTTCAGCATTGCGTGTGGCATCAGAAATGCCGAAAGCATTGCCTTTTGCAGATTCCTCATCCCGACGACCCAGGCGGCAATGCGGTTGATGGAGGCATCGAAATAGTCCAGGGCAACCGCCACGTCGCCAAGCCTGCCGGAGGCAACCAGCTCTTTGGCGATTTCTCTGGTTTCATCGTCCAGCCGCACCACGTGATCGCTGTCCCAGCGCACCCCGCGTGTGATGTGCAGGGCAATTTTCTTGTGGAACAGGAGCATAGAAGAAATCTTGTCGGAAACCGCCTCGGTGGGATGATAATGACCGTTATCCATCAGGGGCAGGATTCCCTTTTGTGCCGCATAATTCACCGTAAATTCGGCAGAGCCGACGGTATATGCTTCCAACCCGATGCCAAATACCTTGGATTCCAGGCACACCAAAACCTTTTCTTTGTCATACGGTTCAGACAGAATTTCGTCCAAAGACTTCCGAAAACGGGCGCGCGGTCCCATTCTGTCCGCAGGAATATCCTTGTAGCCGTCGGGTATCCAGATATTCATCACGCAGGGCTTTCCGGTTTCGTTTGCAAAATATTCGGAAATGCGAAGGCACGCTTTGCCGTGCTCAACCCAAAAGCGGCGGACGGATTCGTCCGGCGAGGAAAGCGTGAGGCTGTTTGCCGCCAAAGGATGTGAGAAAAACGTGGGGTTGAAATCAATCCCCAGTCCGCGCTCGTTTGCAAATTTTACCCAGGGGGCAAAATGCTTCGGTTCCAGCTTGTCGCGGTCGGCAAACTCCCCGTCCCCGAATATGGCATAAATCGCGTGCAGGTTCAATTTGTGTCTGCCCCCAACCAGGGACAGTGCCTTGTCCATATCCTGCATCAATTGTGCGGGCGTGGTGGCGCGCCCGGGATAATTGCCCGTGGTCTGAATGCCGCCGGTCAGTTGCCCACCGTCACAAAAGCCGCGCACATCGTCACCCTGCCAGCAGTGTACGGACATTGAAAAATTCTGAAGCGAGCGGATTGCCGCCTCGGTGTCCACGCCGAGTGCTTCGTAGCGTTCTTTTGCAAAATCATATGCGTTTTTCATCGGGTTTCCTCCGTTTTTCTTTGATCCTTTTTCATTTTATCATAGTTTTTGCCTATTCATAAGGACGGTTATTTTACAAAAATAGAGCAATTTTTGTGTTTTTTGGCTTGCTTTTTGCTTTTTGATATGTTACAATGAAAAAAACGGGTTGCGGAGGTCTTTGCGATGCGGGAGGATATTCTGACAAAACTGGCACAGGTCAATGAAGAAGAACGGCGGATTCTGGAGGGCGAGCATAAGGTCAATCGCCGCCTTTATACCGCATTTGCAAAGGATTTTATCGTCAACAGTCACCGTCTGATGCAGGAGGGGACGCAAATTGCCCTGCGCCGCCATACCCGCTTTGCCGACTTTCCCGCACACGGACACAATTATGT
>CAKSPL010000168.1 GCA_934481325.1 uncultured Eubacteriales bacterium
GTTTTTGCTCGGCAAAATCTGAAAAACCTCTTTTCAAAATGCCGAAAAAATGATATAATAATGTAAATGTATCTTGTGGAAAGGAGAGGACTATGAAACGGTTTTTGCCGCGTGCGCTTGCTTTTTGTCTTGTATTTGTGTTCCTGCTCGGAATATTCACCGTTTTCTCCGGTATATCGGCACTTTCCGCCACACCCGCGGCATCCGCAAAAGCATCGGGTACGCAATACATTTTCAAGTCCCTTTCCTCGGACGGTATCACTTACGATACCGACAGCGGCACAGTCTCGCTCCCGCTTTACGGAAATCCCACATTCCGTGCTTCCCGCGTTTCTCCCGTGATGATTCCGGGCGGCACCAACTCCCTGTACGTAACGCTGATTAACCGTTCCCCCTCTGTGGAGTTGACTGTAACCTATGAATATACGCTCAATTCTCCGCAAACCAAAACCGTAAAAAAAGCCATCACCGCAAATACGGATACGGTACAGACCGTGATTTTACCCGTCCCGGAAATCGACAGTGCCACGGGAATCTCAGTCTCCTTCGGCACAGCGGAAGGGACGGTGGAGCTGTGTTCCTTTTTCAACATCTCCTCCTATGTCAATTCCTTCCACGATGAGATCGCGGTGGAAATCTGCCGTTATAATCCGGAAACCGGGGCAGTGGAAATCTCCGGAACCATCGGCTGGGAAACCACCGTGCGCTATTCGGAAGCAACCCTGGCTTTGTTTGCGCTGGAGCCTGCCGAGGATGCCTATCTTTCCAACAAAACACCGATTGCACGCACGGGCATTTCGTTCAGCTTTTCGTTTTCCGTCACGGGGGACAGCACCGACCGGCTTTTCTGCCGGTACGTGATTGCCGCCGTAACCGCCACAGGGGAACGCATTCCGCTTACCTCGCCGCTTTATCCCACGGTGCACGGCGAAACGCAGGAGGACACAAACGCGTTCAAGGGTGTTCACACCGGAAACTTTGAAACGGCAATTTCAATCGGCGCGCAGTCCGCTATTGTGGATGTTTATCTTGACAAAGTGCTGAACACCCAAAACAGCGGTATCCTGTATGCAGGAGAGCATTCTTATTATTATTTCAACACCGATTATGTCAGCGGTCTGGATGCCGCGGTGCGCAACCTGGCGGGTGCCGGGTGCAGAACCTACCTCCGGTTTTTAATCTCACCGGATGCCAACAACCTGTCGTTTGTTTCTTATACAGAATCCGGTGAAAAGGTAGTCAGCAAGGGGATTTCCATAAAATCGCAGGATGCATTGCTGGCAGTTTATGCACTGACCGATTTTCTCACTGCCCGCTACGCCGATGATACCGTCGGGCGCATTTCCGGCTTGATTTTGGGGCAAAAGGTCAATCAAGCCTCCCGCTATAACCGTACGGATGCCAAAACGATGGCGGAGGATACGGCACTGTATGCCGCCGCGTTTGCCCTGATCGGTGGGGTCGCCTCCCGCAATCTTCCCGGGCTTTCTCTTGTGTTGCCGCTTTCCGACAGTCGGGTAGGCGACACGCTGGAGGTTGCGGAAATGACCGGGAATTTTCCGGCAGATTTGTACCTTTACTCCTTTTTGGTGGCGTTGAATGACTCTTTCCTGACCCCGCCCGCATTTACTTTGATGGTGGAAACCGAGATGGTTCCGGCGGTTGCCGCCGGCAAGAATCCCGAAGCCGGAAGCGACTCTCTCGGAGAGCTGCGGACAGTGCTCCACGGCTTTTCCGCAGTTTACGGAAACCTTTCCGAGCAGGCAATCGTTTCGTGGAGCCCTGCACAGGGTGCGGATGCGGATACCACCGAAGCGGCGTATGTGATTCTTTTCCTGCGCCTGAAAGCCGCCGGGTTTGTTTCACAGTTTTTCCTCAATACCGCCGGGCTTTCCGCCGCCGAGGCGGCTAACGCCACCGAGACCCTTTCCTATATTGTCCGGCAGATTGATACCGACCGCCACGAATCGGCGGTTTCCCCGGTGTTCGAACGCCTCGGCAAAACCGCCGCAGAGCTGATTTCCGGTTATACCGCAGGGAATTATGTCCGGCGCACTGTCAGAAATTATCCGCTGACCTCCGGCTACGGAGAGGGCGTGGTGCCGATTGGCAGTTATTCACTGTGGAATTTCACCGCCACCACCGGTACGCAGGATTTTTACAGCGGAAACAGCTGTGGTGACCTTGCGGTGCTTTCCGGAAACGGACTGACGGCAAAGCTCACCTTCGAGGGGACCTCATTTTCGGGTTTTGCCTGCCGGTTTGCCTACGGGCAGTATTTCTCCTTTGCTCCTTACCTGAAATTTGATTTCGGAATCAACGGCGAAAAAGGGAAATCCTATGAGGTGCAGATTCAACTGATTGGAAATACCTCACTTGTGAATGCCGCCACTGTGCTGAGCGCGGGAGAGAGCGGCACCTACTGCCTGGATCTCTCGGATGCGGCGGATGCACTGGGAGACGTGCAATGTATGCGCATCTGTGTCCGCCCGTTGGATGGGTCGGATGGGGAAGGCACGCTTTATCTGCGCTCCGTCACGCTTCAAAGCACGCAGCTTGACGATGAAGACCTGAAAAACAAAATCGCCAAAGCAGGGAACACGGAAAACGGAGACAACGACACCGAGCGGCGGGATTTCACCACTCCCGTGATTGTGACAGCCGCCGTGGTACTGGTCAGCGTTGCATTTGCCGTGATTCTTTTCACACGGCGGAAAAATCATAACAACCATAGCAAAGAAACAGAAGAAAGGTAAACAGTATGAAAAACATTTCCCGAAATCTGACAATGCTGGTCGATTACTATGAGCTGACTATGGCAAACGGCTATTTTCAGACCGGAATGAAAAACAAAATCGCGTATTTTGATATGTTCTATCGCGAAAACCCGGAAAACGGCGGGTATGCCATTGCCGCAGGGTTGGAACAGATTGTGGAATATATCAACAATCTGCATTTTGACGAGGATGACATTGCGTTCCTTCGCGAAAAGAAATGCTTTGGCGAAAACTTTTTGGAATATCTGCGCACCTTCCGCTTCACCGGGGACATCTGGGCAGTGCCGGAAGGAACGGTGGTTTTCCCCGGGGAGCCGCTTCTGACCGTGCGCGCGCCCGCGATGGAGGCGCAGTTCATCGAAACCTATATTCTGATGATTCTGAATCACGAATCCCTGATTGCCACCAAAGCCGCCCGCATTACCAGAGCCGCCAAGGGGCGCGCAATCAGTGAATTCGGCTCCCGCCGCGCACAAGGGGCGGATGCGGCGATGTTAGGTGCGCGTGCCGCGTATATCGGCGGCGTCAACGCCACCGCCTGCGCCATTTCGGATGAGGTTTTCGGCGTGCCGGCAACCGGCACGATGGCACACTCCTGGGTGCAGATGTTTGACAGTGAATACGAGGCTTTCCGTACCTATTGCGAGCTGTATCCGACCAATGCCACCC
>CAKSPL010000169.1 GCA_934481325.1 uncultured Eubacteriales bacterium
CTCCAAGGAGCTGGTAGTCAATGCGGAGGGTGCAAAGAAATGGCTTGCGAACGGTGCTCAGCCCAGCCCCACGGTAAAGGCTCTTCTGAAAAAAGCCGGCGTGATTGACTGATTTTCGGGTGATGGATATGCCGAATCTCGAAAAAATTCTGCGGGATATTGCCGCCGCCATCGTGGATCATCCCGATGATGTAACGGTCACCTCCGAGGAAAACGGAGATGAAGTGACCCTGACGCTCGCGGTTCACGCGGACGATATGGGGATGGTCATCGGCAGACACGGGAGAATCGCCAAGGCGATCCGCTCGGTGATGAAGGCCGCCGGCAGTACCTGTAATAAAAAGGTCAACGTAGATATCAAGGACTGATCCTGCCGCTTGTCGGCAAAAAGCCGAAAGCCCCCGAATGGGGGCTTTCGGCTTTTTGCCGGGGAAGATAAAAAGTGCGTTGCATTTCCACGGAAACGCAACGCACTTTTTGGTGCTCCTGCGGAGACTCGAACTCCGGACACCTTGATTAAAAGTCAAGTGCTCTACCATCTGAGCTACAGGGGCTTATCGGCACCCGTATATCATACCACAGGAAAAGACTTTTGTCAACACCTATTTGTGAAATTTTCTGATTTTTTTATTTCTTTTGGAGCTCGTCCCGCAATTCTGTCGCAAAAAGGCGGATATGTTCGGGCAAATATCCGGGCAAAACGCCGCTTTCCTCCTCGCTTTCGGTCAGGGCGGAGCGCATCGCGCGCACAAACAGGCGGTCAAGCCCCTTTACCGCCGCAGGGTTCAGCTCTCCGCCAAAGTATAAGAGCTTTGCGGCACTCTCACGCACCCCGGCGGGGAATCCGCGCCCGGCATAGCTTTCCAGATAATCCGGATAGGCGCAACATAAAAACAGGGAATGTGGCGTGCTTTTCAGCGCGTCGGCGTATTTTGCGGCGTATTTGCGCACAGCACGGTGTGGTTTGCCGAAGCGCACCGCACCGCCAAGCACAATATAAGAAAAACCGACGGGGGAGGGGGCGGTTTGCGTCAGATCCGCCACGGTTACCTCAAATTGCGGCAAAAGTGAGGCAAGCTCGTGTGCCGCACGCGCGGTGGTGCCGCTTTTGCCGGCATAGGCAATCAGAATTTTCATCGTTTGGCTCCTTCCTGTTCGGATATTTTCATTATACGCCGCAAAAGGCGGCTTGTCAACGCCGAAATTTTCCGGCGGGGCTTTTCTTTTTGCCCGAAATATGTTATACTGTTTTCAGTACGGAAACCGGAGGGGCATATGGCTGACGAAAATCTGAAAGAAGCATTCCTGCACCCGGCGGAAAATCGCCGCCCCCTGTATTATTTTGAATTGCCCCCGCTGGATGGCGAGGCGGTTTTTTTGCGCCTGCCGGAGGCGGTGCTTGCCTGCAAACGGAGCGGTTGCGCCGTGATGATTCCCCAATTGCCGCTCGGAACCGAGCTTGATGCGGCGGGCATTGCGCGGATGCAGGAGGTTTTTGCCCGGATTCTTCTGCTTGCCAAAAAGGAAAATCTGAAGGTGGGCTTTTATCTTGACCCCGCTTTTGAACACGCTGTCATCCGGGAAATGAGCCGCATCGGAAACGAGGAAATGCGGGCGAAAATTCTGGAATGCAAGGAATACATCTGCACGAGAAACGAGCGGGTGTTGCGCCCCCTGCACACGTCAAATCCCCTGTCCGTAGTGGCTTTTTCCGAGGAGACCTGCGAAATTCTTGACTTGCGGGAATTTGTGCGCGAGGGAAAAATCCAATGGAACGTCCCGGACGGGAACTGGGTACTTCGCGAGTATTATGCCGCGGAGGACACCGAGCGGGAGGGGGCAAATTACCTTTCCTATGACGCGTCGTATCAGTATCTGTCCTCGGTTTTCTCGCTTTTTTTGCCTGTATTTCAGCCGTATCTCGGCACCACACTGACCGTTCTTTCCTATTCCGGCATCGGCTTCAACGGCAGAAACCGCAGGAGCTGGGATTCTTCCTTCAATGAATTGTTTGAAAAGCGGTTCGGCTTTGACCCCGCGCCGTTTTATCCCGCCCTGTTCGGCTATATCGGCAAAAAAACCGAGCATATCAAAACGATGCTGATGACGGTGCGCGCCTCAATGATTCAGAACGGCATTATGCACGCTTTGCGTGATTTTGCGGTGGAACACGGCTTAAAGCCCTTCGGTAATCTTTCGGAGCCGAAGCTGACCGCCTGCTCCTGGCTGATGGGGGACGCAATGCTCAACAACATCTATTCCCCCTGTGCACTGTTGGATAAAGCCTATATGTATGGGGTCAATTCCGTTAAAATTGCCGCGGGTGCCGCGTATAATTTTGACGAGGAGCGCGTAAATGCGGAGCTGTTCCGCAATTACGGCAACTGTGGAACCGAGGCACTTTTTAACGATGCAATGAACGCTTTTGCGCGTGGAGTGAACTGTGCCGCGTTCCATCTGCCGGAGGCACTGACGTGGGATGACACCTTCGGCACCTTTGCGGCGAGAGTACAGACCCTGCTTCGCGGCGGGCGTCACGTTTCGGATATTGCGATGCTGTATCCCATCTATCATCTGCACAGCAAGGTCAACCTGTATTTTTTCCCTGCCGAAGGGTATGAGTATCCCGCCACGCCCCCTACGGCGGATTATATGACGCTGATCAATTCCATTTCCATCTATTCGGGTCACGATCTCACGGTTCTGCACCCCGAGGTGCTGAACACGCGTTGCTATGCCGAGGACGGGATTCTGTATCTGAAAAACAAAAGCAATTACGAGCGGTTTCGTGTCGTGGTGTTGCCCAGCACCGATATAATCAGCCTGGAAAATCTGAAAATCCTGAAAACCTTTTTTGACGGGGGCGGCAAGATTCTTGCCACCGGTGCCTTGCCGACCAAAGCGTTTGAATACGATGAAACGGGCGAAAACGATCTTGCCGTGCAACGCCTGACCGAGGAAATTTTCGGCAGGGACGCCTGCAACCGGCGCGTGATGAAGGACTATTGCCACAATCAAAACGAGGCGGGCGGGGAATCGTTTTTCCTGTATTTCAATTTTTCCGCAACGGACGGTACCCAGATGACCAAAAGCTCCACCGTCAATGAGGCACTCAATTCCTTTGACATTCCGTTTGACGTGTATCTGCCCGGAATGATTCGCCTGGAATGTACGGGGGGGTTGAATTCCGCCTATCCCGAATTCAGCACCATCGGGCTTCACCGTTCCTTCCCCGGCGGGGGAATGATGGGGCATATCCACAAGCATCGGGGGGATGCGGACGTGTATTATTTCGCCAACACCACCAAGCTGGAATACAATCACCACGTGCTGCTTCGCGGTGCGTTTGACGTGGAGGAATGTAACCCTTACACCGGGGAATGGCGGGAACGCAAGCGCAAATTCTTCCGGTATAAAGGGAAAATATACACCAATCTGTGCTTGA
>CAKSPL010000170.1 GCA_934481325.1 uncultured Eubacteriales bacterium
GGGTATATGCGGCATTAGCTCAGCTGGATAGAGTGCCTGGCTACGAACCAGTAGGTCGAGGGTTCGAATCCCCCATGCCGCGCCAGAAAAAAGCACGCTTTGCGTGCTTTTTTCTTTTTTTTGCCGTTTTCGGGGCGAACGAAGGAGGGAATTGTCCGCAAACCGGGAATCCTGCCGCACGGTTTCTGCCACGCTTTTGAAAAAAAGGTTGACAAGGGGGAAAATCTGTGCTATAATCCATATGTTGACAAGTAAACATCAGGAAAGGAGTACCGATGAGATCGGAGAGATTCAGCCTGTTCAATTACAGGATCAGCTTTATCTATAAATGTATCAAAGCACTGGAAAATGACGCCGCAGTCAGGCTCGGGGTCAAAGGGGTACATCTTTTCTGGATTTATTCTCTGGTGGATCACCCCGAGGGGCTTTCCGCCAGTGAGATTGCCAAGAAAAACGGCATCAACCGCTCGCTTGTATCCCGTGAGATTCAGAGGCTGAACCGGGAAAATATGGTTTATTTTGCTCCGGCGGATTCGGGTGCGCATTATAACGCACGGATTCTGCTTACCGAAAAGGGCAGGGCGGCGGCAAACGAGATTTATCGGATCGGGATGCGGGTGCAGGAGGCAACGGGCGCGGGTCTTAGTGCCGAGGAATTGAACGCATTTTATACCACGCTGGACCGCATTGCCGAAAATCTCGGTACGATAGCTGCAGAAAAAAGCTGTAACAAAGGGGTACTCCCGGACATTAAAAATAAAAGGAGAGCATAAAACAAGATGAACAACTATGTGATTTTCACCGACTCCGCGTGTGACATCCCGGAGGATAAACTGAACGAATGGGGCGTGAAGCGTCGTTGCCTGACGCTGACTTTTACCGACTCCGAAACGCAGTATGAGGACGGCGTTCTTCCTTTTCACGAATTTTACGAAAAAATGCGCCAGGGGGCGGTTTCCAAAACCGCGGCGGTGAACGTTGCCACTTTCAAGGCGGCGTTTGAGGAGGAAGCGGCAAAGGGAAACGATATTCTGTACCTCGGCTTTTCCTCGGGGCTCAGCACCACCTACAACTCCGGGCGGATGGCACTTGCCGAAATCAAGGAACAGTACCCGGAGAGGAATTTTATTGCGGTGGATACGCTTTCCGCCTCCGCCGGGTTCGGACTTTTGGTTTATCTGGTTTCCCAAAAAAAGCAGGAGGGTGCCACTCTGACCGAGGCGGCGGCATACGCTGAGCAGATCAAACTGCACATCTGCCATTGGTTTACCGTGGACGATCTGGTATATCTCAAACGCGGCGGGCGGATCAGCGGTGCGGCGGCATTCTTCGGCAACGCGCTCGGCATCAAGCCCGTGATGCACGTGGACAATGAGGGGCATCTGATCAATGTGAGTAAGGTTCACGGCAGAAAGACCGCCATCCGTACCCTTGCCGAAAAGGTGGGCGAGCTGGCATATGACGCGAAGGGCGGCACGATTTTCGTCTGCAACGGAGATTGCGGAGCCGATGTGGAGGCATTGGAAAAATTCCTGCACGAAAAATACGGGCGGGGCATTGACCTTGTGGTGTACACCGGCACGGTGATCGGTTCCCACTCCGGCCCCGGCACGCTTGCCATTTTCTTTGTCGGCAAAGAACGCTGATATTCCATCCCGAAAAGGAGTTTCCTATGGAAGATAAGAAAAAAGAAATCACGGAAGAAAATGCGGTATTGGACGGCACCCTGCTTGCCAAAATGGCAACCGGAGGCGCGGCGGAATTGCGTGCCAATGCGGATACCGTAAACAACCTGAATGTTTTTCCGGTTCCGGACGGCGATACCGGGGACAATATGCGTATGACGATCGAAAACGGCGTTGCGGCGTTGAGCAAAATCAAAACCAACGATCTGGAAACCGTAATGTCCACGCTCTCACGCGGAATGCTGCTCGGCGCACGCGGAAATTCGGGCGTGATTCTGTCTCAGTTTTTCAGTGGGATGGCAAAGGGTTTTGAGCATTGCGAAAAAGCCGATGCCGCCACTATTGCACACGCGCTGGAATTGGGCGTGAAAAAGGCGTATGATTCGGTGCTGACCCCCACGGAGGGGACGATTCTGACGGTGGCACGCGAGTCGGTGGAGTATGCCGTGTCGCGTCTGACACCCGAAAGCACGGTCAACAGCCTGTTTGGCGACCTTGCCAAAGAAATGTCGGATTCTTTGCAACGCACCCCGGAGCTGCTTGCCGCACTCAAAGAGGCAAAGGTTGTGGACAGCGGCGGAGCGGGGCTGATGTATATCATCAACGGCTTCAACAAGGTACTCAGCGGGGAGGAGATGCCCGCAATCCCCCTGACTGCGGGGGAGGCAAAGGCGGCAAATCCGGTGGCGGCTTCCGGCTTTGACGAAAACAGCGAAATGGAGTTTGGCTACTGCACCGAATTTCTGTTGCAGCTGCAAACCAAAAAAGTGGACGTTGCCGCGTTTGACGTCAACACCGTTACCGACTATCTTTCTACCATCGGCAACTCCATCGTTGCCTTCAAGGACGGGAGTATTGTCAAGGTTCACGTGCATACGATGACCCCGGAAAAAGCCCTCGGCTTTTGCCGGCAGTTCGGGGAGTTTCTGACTGTAAAGATCGAGAATATGTCGGTTCAGCACAGTGAAACGATTCCGGAGGAGGAAAAAAAGAAGGAGCCGGCAAAGAAATACGCCACGGTTGCGGTTTGCAGCGGAGAGGGGCTGATGAACACCTTCCGCGAGCTCGGTGTGGATCAGGTGATTTCCGGCGGGCAGACCAACAATCCTTCCACGCAGGATTTCCTGGATGCGTTTCATCGGATCAATGCGGAAAACATCTTTGTTTTCCCCAATAACGGAAACATCATTATGGCGGCAAAGCAGGCGGCGCAGGAGTATCGGGATGCCAAAGTGTACGTGCTGGAAACCAAAACGCTGGGTGCCGGATATGTGGGCATTGCCGCGATTGATGACTGTGCCGAAACCCCGGAGGAAATTCTCACCTGCATTGAAACCGCAATGCAGACCGTGATAACCGCAAGTGTTTCGGTTGCCGTGCGGGATGCCGACATCGGAGGAAAGCACATTCAGAACGGCAACTATATGGGCTTTGTCGGCAAGGAAGTGGTTGTGCTTTCCGACGACAGGGATGACGCGGCAAGAAAGCTGACCGATTATGTGCTTGCCAAACCGGACGCGTTTTTGCTGACGGTGTTTTACGGAAAGGATGTAACGACCGAGGCGGCAAAGGCGTTGGAGAATTACTGCCGGGAGAAGTATCCGGATATGGAGATTTACTTTGTCAACGGCGGGCAGGAGGTCTATCCGTACATTATGACCTGTGAAGTCTGTGGATAAGGGGCTTGCATAATTCGTGCAGACCGAAAACG
>CAKSPL010000171.1 GCA_934481325.1 uncultured Eubacteriales bacterium
GGTGGTTTTGCCCTCCCGCAGTTCGTCAAACTGGCGGAAAACCTCCTGCTCGGCAAGCGGGTCAAGCGAGGCGGTCGGCTCATCGAGGATGAGAATGTCCGCGTCACTGTAAAACGCCCGCGCAATGGAGAGCTTTTGCCACTGCCCGCCCGAAAGCTCCGCGCCTTCCCGGTCGAAAAAGCGCATCAGCTGGGTATCATAGCCTTTTTGCAGCTTGCCGATGAAGGCATCGGCACCCGCGTGCCGCGCCGCCTCCTCCACGGCTTCTTTTCCGGCGTCCCTTTGCAGATTGCCGAAACGGATGTTTTCCTCCGCCGTGGCGGCATATTTGCCGAAGTCCTGAAACACCACGCCAAACAGGTGCCGCAGTTCTTTGACGTCATAATCGCGCAAATCCTTTCCGTCCAAGAGGATTTCTCCCCCCGTGGGGTCGTATAGCCTTGTCAGAAGCTTGATCAGCGTGGTTTTGCCCGCCCCGTTGACCCCGACCAGCGCAACGGTCTCTCCCGGGCGCAGGGTGAGGCTGACGTGATCCAGCACGGGCTTTGCGGCGGCGGGATAGGTAAAGCTGACATCGCGCAATTCAATCGTGTGCGCACCGCCGCGCAACGGATGCTCCGGCACCGCAGGGCGGGGGATTACGGAGGGCTTTTCGTGCAGGAACGAAAGCAGATTGTCCACAAACAGCGTCCCCTCGTAAATGGTGGCGGAAGTGGTGATCAGTGTGGTCACGCCCGAGGCAATGGAGGTCAGCGCGCCGGTGTAGAGCGAGTAATCGCCGATTTTGAATTTCCCCTGATACACCCCATAGGCAATCAGGGCAAAGAAGAAGCAGTTGAGCACCGCCGAAACCACGGCAAAAACCACCTGCCACACGTTTTCCCGCACAATCAGGCGTTTCAGCCCTTTATAATAGCGGGAAAAAACCGAGTCATAGCGCGCTTCCAGCTCTCCCCCGAGGTCGTACATCCGGATTTCCTTCGCCATATCCTTGTTTACGGTCAGGTCTGCGTAATAGTTCATCTGGCGGCGGTCCACCGAGCGTCCGCGCATATATGCCACGTTTTTGCGGCGATACACAAAATTGACCACCGCGGAAGGGATAGCCGCCACCGCAATTGCCACCGCCGCCAGGGGCAGGGCGCGGGCAAGGATGACCACGTATCCGACCAGTGAGATTGCCGCGCTGATTACTTCAAAAGTGGAGTTGAGAATGGAAACCGGGCGCACGCCCGCCTCGCGGTTGGCGTTTTCCAGCTTTTCATAGAACGCGGGCAGGTCGAAGGCGGAAAGGTCAAGGGACTGTGCCTTGTCCATAATCTGCAATTTCACATAGCGCACCACGCGTTCCCCCGCCATACGGGTTACGGCGTGGGAAAGGCGGTTTACCACCTTGTTCAGAATTTTGTACACGAAAAATGCAATCAGCAAAAGGAGAACCATTGACCCCCAGAAGGACTGAATATCAAACACCGTCCCGAGAGCCTTTTCGGTAATCACATCCTGCAAGCGGTTGAGGATTTCCTTGGAAATGAGTGCGCCCGCCAAGGGCATCAGCCCGTTGAAAAGCGCGACGAAGGACATCAGAAACAGGAAAACGGGTCCGCTTTTCCATACCAGGCGGAACACATAAAACAACCGCGAGAAAAAGCCGCCGCAAAGCTCACCAAGGTATCTGGGCAGATCCTTCGGTGACTTCGGCGGGGCAACCTTCTGATATTGATACTGCCCCGGCGGGGGCGGGGGAAAGCCGTTCATCCGGCACCTCCTTTCACCGCACCTTGGCGGTGGACGGAAAAATTTTTTTGTTGGATTCAGTATAACACAAAAAATGCGGGAGTGCAAGGAGTTTTTTTCCGCTTGCCCTTGATTTTGCCGCGGAGAAATGGTAGAATAAAAAAAACAGGGAAAGCGAGGGGTTCCGATGCCTGCAAATACATACTTGTACCCGGCGGACATTCTTTTGCCGGATTTTGAGAGAGTAAACGGCACCGTTTATGCAACGGTTGCCTGTGATCAGTTTACCAGCCAGCCCGAATACTGGGAAAAGGCGGATGCCGCGGCGGGGGCGGCACCCTCCGCGCTCCGTATGATTTTGCCGGAGGTGTATCTCGGCGAGGAGGAGAGCCGTATTCCGCAGATTCACGAGACAATGGAAGCCTATCTTCGCGAGGTGCTGAACACCCACAAAAACAGCTTGATTTATGTGGAACGCACGCAATCGGACGGAAGGGTGCGCCGCGGGCTTGTCGGGATGGTGGATCTGGAGCTTTACGACTATCACCGCGGTGCCAAAACGCTGATTCGCGCCACGGAGGCAACGGTGGAGGAGCGGATTTTGCCCCGCCTTGCCGTGCGGCGGGGGGCGGCACTGGAATTGCCGCACACAATGCTGCTGATTGACGATCCGGGGCGCACGGTAATAGAACCGCTTGCCGCCCGCGCGGAGGAGCTGAAACAGATTTACAGCTTTCCGCTTGCATTCGGCGGCGGGAAAATTACGGGGCGGCTGTTGGACAGCGCAGGGCTTGGCAGGATAACTTCCGCCCTGCAACGACTGATTGCCCCGGAGCGGGTCAGGGAACGCCTTGGCGAGAACGCCGCGCCCATTCTTTTTGCGGTAGGGGACGGCAATCATTCGCTTGCCGCGGCAAAGGCGGCGTATGAGGAGCTGAAAGCCGAAAAGGGCGAGGCGGCATTGTCCCACCCCGCACGGTTTGCGTTGGTGGAGGTGGTCAACCTTTACGATGACGCACTGCAATTTGAACCGATTCACCGGGTGCTGTTCGGCGTGGAGGCAAACGAGGTGCTTTCCGCGCTGGCAAGCTACTCCACGGGGCTGTTCGGCTCCCTCCCTCCCCAGCAGATGCGGGTGCTTGCGGGCGGCAGGCAGATTGCGATGCACTTTGAACATCCGGTGGAGCGGCTGACGGTTGCCACCCTTCAGACCTTCCTTGACCGGTTCCTTTCCGATCATCCGGAGGCGCGGGTGGACTACATTCACGGTCACCGGGCGGTGGAGTCGCTTGCGCGGCACGAAAGCACGGTTGGATTTTTGTTGCAGGGGATCCGCAAGGATCAGTTTTTCCGCGCGATTGCGGAGGAGGGGACGCTCCCGCAAAAGACCTTTTCGATGGGCAACGCCGAGGATAAGCGGTACTACGTCGAAGCCCGCAAAATCAGGTGAGGGACTCACTTAATTCACGCAGAACGAAAACGGAAACAGGTGGCTTTGACAGAGTGGTTTTCGCGGGAGCTTGCAAAACTTCCACAGTCACTGCTGTCTTGAAACAGTCTAAGAAAGAAACCCGGCTGTACAGCCGGGTTTCCTTTTATTTTCCGTTTTCTATCGCCAAAACCCTCCCTCGGCGTATGTTATACGC
>CAKSPL010000172.1 GCA_934481325.1 uncultured Eubacteriales bacterium
GAAAGGGGTCACGCTCGGGGGAGGTGCCGTGTTGCCGTTTGCCGACAATCGCGCGCTTTACGATCGCACACTCTGTGCCCTCGCCCGCGAAACGGCGGAAAAAAGCGGCGTTTCTTATACCGTACCCGCCTCAATGGGTGCGGGAAGCGATTTTTCCGGGTTGAATTTTGCCGGGGTACGGAGCCTGTTTGCAGGCTATCCCGTGCGCACTGCAAACGCCCCCGTTTCGGTTGCGGCGTTTTCCGATGTTACCGCACTTGAAAATCTGCTGACGGCACTTTTGCCGCGGCTTGCCGAACTTTCCAAAGGAGAATGAATATGTTACGGATTCTGAAAACACTTTTGCCCGCAAAGCCCTCGGTATCGGGGGACGAGCAGGGGATTGCGGCAATCCTCCGGGAGATGATGGAGCCGCTTTGCGACAGCGTGAAAACCGATGCAACCGGCAACCTGATTTGCTTCAAAAAAGGTCGCTCGCCGATGCCGCGCCGCGTGATGCTGACCGCGCATATGGACGAGATCGGGTTTTTGGTGACCTTTATCGAGGAAAACGGATACCTGCGTGCGGCACCCGTCGGCGGCATCAACGCCACCGCGGTGGCATACGGCGAGGTGGTGTTTGCAAACGGCACCCGCGGGGTGATGGTTCCTGCGGCGGATACGCCGAAAAAGAATGTCCCGAAAACCGAGGACCTGGTGGTGGACGTCGGCGCGGACAGCCGCCGTGCGGCGGAAAAAAGGGTAGCCGTGGGCGATGCCTTTGCACTCCCCGCACACCTGACCCGCCTGGCGGGCAAGCGTGTGTCGGGCAGACCCCTTGACAACCGCGCGGGTTGTGCGGTGCTGGTGAAAATCGCGGAGAAGCTCACCAACCCCGCAGATGATGTTTATTATGTGTTTACGGTACAGGAGGAGGTCGGTTGTCGCGGCGCGGCACCCGCCGCCTTTGAAATTGCTCCGGATGTGGCACTGAATTTTGACGTTACCGCCACGGGAGACGAGCAGGGCGCAAAGCCGATGGCGGTGTGCCTTGGCAAAGGCGTTGCCGTCAAAATCAAGGACGGATCGGTGATCTGCCACAGGGATCTGACGGAGGAGCTGCTGACCCTTGCGAAAAAAGAAAAAATCCCCGCACAGTGTGAGATTCTGCTGTACGGCGGCACCGATACCTCCGCTGTTCAGATGAGTCGCGGCGGTTGCCGCGCGGGCGCACTTTCCATCCCCTGCCGCTATATTCACAGCGGGGTGGAGACAATCGATCTCGGCGATGCGGAAGCGGCAGTCGGGCTTGCGCTGGCGTTTCTTGGAGGTGAGAAGCAATGAATTTTCCGAAAGAACTGTTGGAGCTGGGTGACCGTGCGGAGAAGATGCTGGCACCGGAGTTTGCACACATTACCGCAGTTTCCCGCGCCAATACGGCAAAGGTAATGGATGCTTTTGCCGAGCATCGCGTGGACAGTGCCTGCTTTGCCGCTTCCAGCGGATACGGATACGATGACCGCGGGCGTGAAACGCTGGACAAGGTGTACGCCACCGTAATGGGAGCGGAGGCCGCGTTCGTGCGCCACAGCATTGCCAACGGCACGCACGCGCTTGCCATCGGACTTTACGGGCTGTTGCGCCCGGGCGATATTCTGCTGTCCCTTGCGGGAAAGCCCTATGATACGCTCGGCGAGGCGATCGGCATTGTGGGAGAAAAGGGGAACGGTTCGCTTGCCGATTTCGGCGTGGAATACCGTCAGATTGACCTGAAAGATGCCAAAACCTTTGATTTTGATGCCATCGGCGCGGCACTCCGCGCACCGGACGGTGCGCGGGTGAAGGTCTGCTTTATCCAACGCTCCAAGGGGTATCTCAACCGCCGAACCCTGACGGTGGAGGAAATCGGCGAGGCGGTGCGGTTTGTCAAATCCATCCGCCCCGAGACGTATGTGGTGGTGGATAACTGCTATGGCGAATTTACCGAGGAAAAGGAGCCGCCTGCCGTGGGGGCTGACCTTGCCATCGGCTCGCTGATTAAAAACCCCGGCGGAGGAATGGCGGAAAGCGGCGGGTACCTTGCGGGTACCGCGCGCGCCGTGGAGCTTGCATCCTATCGCCTGACCACTCCGGGACTCGGGCTGGAGGTAGGAGCCACGCTGGGGCAGAACAAAAATCTGTTCCGGGGGCTGTTTTACGCCCCGCACACCACGGGGGAGGCACTCAAAACCGCACAGTACGCGGCGTACATTTTCCGTGAAATGGGCTTTCCCGTGGAGCCGCAGCCCGGCGAGCGACGCTCGGATATTATTCAGACCGTGATTACGGGCGCACCGGAGCTACTTTGCGCCTTTTGCCGCGGGATTCAGGCAGGCTCCCCCGTGGAGGCATACGTCACACCCGAGCCGTGGGCAATGCCCGGGTATCAGGATCAGGTGATTATGGCGGCGGGGACCTTTGTGCAGGGTGCCTCCATCGAACTTTCCGCCGACGGGCCGCTCCGCCCCCCGTACACGGCATTTTTCCAGGGCGGACTGACCTTTGAAAGCGGCAGAATCGGCGTGCTGTCCGCCGCCGCGGAAGTGTTGAAAACTCAAAAAAAGAAAGGAAAATGATATGAAAAAGCTGATGGCAATTCTCCTGCTGCTTGCACTCACGCTCTGTGCGGTTTCCTGCAAAAAGGACAACGCCCCCCCGAGCGGAATGGTCGAAGCGGCAACCGCGGATGCGGAATATCATCTTTACGTTCCCGAGTTGTGGGTGGTAAACAACCAAAGCGGCATTTCCGGTGCGTATACAAGCCCTGCCGACCGCGCTAACGTCACCGTTACCTCGTATCTCCCGGACGTTTCGATGAGTGCGGAGGATTATTTTAACGATATTTGCCTGCCGCAATACGAAAACGGCACGCTCACGGGCTTTCAGCTGTTGAACGACCTTTGCGGCGACACCACGATGGGCGGGCTGAATGCCAAAAAGTACGTTTACGTTTTTTCGCTCGGCGACACCGACTACGAGACGATGCAGGTGATTGCCTCCACAGGAAAAATGATTTACACACTCACCTACACGGCAAAGGCGGCAAATTACGCCGATCATACCGAGGATGTGGAGGAGATTGTGAAAGCGTTTGCTTTCCGCTGATATGATGAAAGAGATTTATTTTGACAACAGTGCCACCACCGCGCTCACGCCCGCCGTAAAGGCGGCAATGTGCGAGGCGATGGAATGCTTCGGCAATCCCTCCTCCCTTCACGCGAGAGGGACGGAGGCGGCATTGGCTCTGCGCACCGCGCGGAGCGAGGTCGGCGCGGCACTCGGCGAGCGGTTCCTTCGGGAAGGGCAACTGATTTTTACCTCCTGCGGAACCGAGGCAACCGCCCTTGCCCTGCAGGGGTG
>CAKSPL010000173.1 GCA_934481325.1 uncultured Eubacteriales bacterium
AAATGGCGTGCATCACCGCCTCCTTGATTTCGGCGGATACGATAATCATTACCACTTCCTTATCCGGCTGAATGGTGATTTTGAAAAAGGTTTCCGCCTCACGGTTTGCCGTGCCGCGGGCGTGCATCACCGTGCCGCCCCGCGCACCGCACTCCTTGGCGGCAGTCATCACATCTTCACTGAACCCCGAATTGACAATACAAACGATCATTTCATACGGGAATTTCATTCTGTTTCCTCCTCTCGGATCATACGGCGGTTATTGCAGAGAAACCGATAAACCGAAACGCCGATTACCCCGGTCAGCGGAACGGTTACGGCAATCCCCTTGCCGCCGCGGATGGTATTGAATTTTTCGTTCAGTGCCGCCAGTGCCGCCTCGGCAAGGTCGTCCCTGATCAGGCTGAAAATCACCCGTTTTTCGTTGTTTTCCATCCCCGTCAGGTGCAGGAAGTCCGACCCCGCAGTGCCGCCGCCCACGGCGGAATACTGCATATTGACTTCAAAGGACTGCAACAGGTCGATGTAAAATTCGCCCTTGTTTCTCGGCACGATGGTAATCAGGAGTTTGAGCTTTTGCGGGGCAATTTCTTTTTTCTGCGCGGGCTTTCTGCTCCGCGTTTGGCGTTTGGGGATTGCTTTTCCCGTCAGACCGTGATCCATTTGCCATCTCCTTTACATAAAGTGAATGACCTGCTCGTCATCCGCATCCAAAATATGCTTCATCATCACTTTTTCGCGCAATTTGCGTGCCGCAATCGCGCGGAAGCCCATCACCTGAATGGTAATCAGCGGGGTCATTGCCACCATTGCCACAATGCCGAACGCGTTGCTCATTACCGCGCTCTCGCCGTGCAGTGCCACACAGGCACCAACCGCAAGCGGCAGAATAAAGCCCGAGGTGAGAGGCCCGCTTGCCACCCCGCCCGAGTCAAACGCGATTGCCGTATAAATGTGCGGCACAAAGAAGGAAAGCCCCAGCGAGAGAAAATACCCGGGAATCAGGTACCAGAGAATGCTGAATCCGAAGCAAATGCGAATCATCGACAGGGCAATCGAAATGCCAACACCCACCGACAGGGCAATCAGCATTGCACGGCGGCTCACCGTGCCGCCGGTCACCTCCTCCACCTGACGGTTGAGGACGTGCACGGCAGGCTCCGCCAGCACCACCACAAGACCGAGAATAAACCCGGAGATAATCAGTGCCGCCCGGTTTTCGCCCGCAAGATCGTGCCCGATACGGTAGCCAATCGGCAGAAAACCGATATTTACGGCGGAAAGGAACACCGCAAGCCCCAAAAAGGTGAACAGAATCCCGATTGCAAACTGCCCGATTTTGCGCCTTGGCAGATGCAGGCAGGTGATCTGAAGCACCGCAAACATCGCAACGATCGGTCCCAGTGCAATCGCAACCTCTTTCAGAACCGAAAGCGCGGTATGTAGCAATTCTATCCCGAGGCGGGATTCCACGGAGTAATCCGCAAGGCTGTAAACCGGCGCACCCTTTGCCGAAAGCCCCAGCACCAATACCGCGAGGATGGGACCTACCGAGCAAAGTGCCACCAGACCGAAGCTGTTTTCCCCCGCGTGCTTTCCGCCAAGCGTGGTCGCAATCCCCACGCCGAGTGCCATCAGAAACGGCACGGTAATGGGGCCCGTGGTCACCCCGCCGGAGTCAAACGCCAGCGGCAGGAAATCCGCCTTGCCGCCCTCCGCCATCAGTGCCACAAGTGCAAACAAAAGCATATAAAACAGCATCAGAATGCCGGACAGCGAGCTTTTGGTCAGGATTTTGAGAATGGCAACAATCAAAAACACGCCTACGCCAATCCCGACAAACACCACCAGTGCCGTGCTGTCAATCACGTCTTTCACCTGCCCCGCCAGCACCGTGAGATCCGGCTCCGCCACTGTAACAAGCACCCCGAGGGCAAAGGAAACGAGAAGCAGCAGCCAAATCCGCCCGGAGCGGGAAAGCCCGGCACCGACCTGCGTCCCCATCGGGGTCATCGCCATATCCGCACCGAGATTGAACAGCCCGATTCCGACCACCAAAAGCAGGGAGCAGGACAGAAACACTACAATTTCAGTACCGGAGAGGGAGAGAAACGGCGTAGCATTCAGAAGCAATACCAAAAGGCTGACCGGCAACACGCAGGTCAGTGCCTCTTTCAGTTTTGCGGCAAGCGTCCGGAACATCTCTTCGCCTCCGTTTGTTTCGTTTCTAATATTATACGGGATATTTTTCCGTTTGTCAAGTAATTCCCCCTGCTACGGGGCATTTTTTTACCCCTTGCATACACTGAAAATAAGGAGGTGTCAGCTTTGAACCAACTTCTTTTCGGCAAGTCTGCCTGCGTGGCAACGATGTCCTCCATCACGCTTGCGTTCAAGGCGGAAAAAACGCTTGCCGCCGTCGGCATCCCCTGTGAAATCATTTCGCTTCTCCCCGGAGAATCGAAGCACGGCTGTGCTTACGGTCTGCTTTTTCCCTGCGAAAACGAACGAAGGATCCGCGCCCTGTTGCGGAGCGCGCACATCCCCGTATCACAATATCTGAAACGAGGAACGGGAGCTTGATTTATTTTGACAATGCCGCCACCACTTTTCCGAAGCCCTCTACCGTAGCCGACGAGGTTTACCGTTGCATCAATTCCTACTGCGGCAACCCCGGCAGAGGTGCGCATCCGCTGGCAATGCACGCGGCGGAGAAAATCTATGAATGCCGGGAGGCACTTGCGGCTTTTTTCGATGCGGGTGCGCCCGAACGGGTCGTTTTCACGCAAAACACCACCCACGCGCTCAATCTTGCCGTTAAGGGGCTGATTCCGGACGGCGCGCACACACTGATTTCGGAGTTGGAACACAACGCGGTGCTCCGCCCGATGGTACGTCTTGGAGAGGAGCGCGGGGTCTCGTTTGACACTTTCCCCGTGCTCGGACTGACCGCGGACGAAATTCTTTCGGGCATCCGCGCCCGATTGAAAAAGGAGACGGCGGCAATCGTGTGCCAGCACGCCTCCAACATCTGCTCCGCGGTACTGCCGATCAGGGAAATCGGCGCGCTCTGCCGTGAAAAGGGACTGCTTTTTATCGTAGACGCGGCACAATCCGCAGGGCGGTTGCCGCTCTCGGTAAAGGAAGCAAGCATCGATGCGCTTGCCCTGCCGGGGCATAAATCACTGTACGGAATCCAGGGGTGCGGCGCACTGATTTTGGGCGAAGGAATCCTGCCAAAGCCCCTTTGGGAGGGCGGGAGCGGGGTGGATTCGCTTTCCCGCGGAATGCCGGAGGAACCGCCCGAACGGTACGAGGCGGGGACATTGCCCAC
>CAKSPL010000174.1 GCA_934481325.1 uncultured Eubacteriales bacterium
GCGGAGAGGTGACGCATATCATCAAGCATCGCGAGGTGAGAATGCACGCGGGTGAAGTTCTGTTACTCAATCGCCACGCACAGCACAGTGTGCGGAAAACGGGCGAAAACGATCTTGCCATCAACGTGATGCTTTCCACGGAATGCTTTCACTCTTTGGCTTCCGCCCTTCCCCCTTCTTCTCCGCTTTCCTCGTTTTTAACCGAGAATATCCGGTCGGACGGTGAGGCGGAATATATGCTCCTTTCCACCGAGGGGGTTCTGCCACTGGAAAATCTGTTTGAAAACCTCTGTTATGCAATGGTGGGAAATGATATTACCGGAGAGGACACGCTTAAATCCACCGTAGGGTTGATCCTGCGCTATATCGGAGAATTGCCTGAATGCATCATTACTTCGGCACGGCATCGCTCGGATTCCGAATTGCTGAAAGCGCGGATTGAGAACTATCTGTCCACAGATTTCCGCACCGCTACCCTGACGGAACTGGCGGGCAAGCTGGGGCTGAGCGTTCCGTATCTTTCCAAGCGGGTCAGTGAGCTTTGCGGGTCAACCTTCAGTCGGCTGTTGCAGGAGGAACGCTTCAAGGAGGCAATCCGGCTTCTGGAAACCACCAAACTGCCGATCGGAGACATTATTATTGCCGTAGGATACGAAAACACCAGCTTTTTTCACAATCAGTTCCGGGAGCGGTACCATTGTTCCCCGTTCCGCTATCGCAAAGAAAAACAGCAATAAAAAACGAGCCGGAAAACCGGCTCGTTTTTTTCGGTTACGATCCGCAGCAGGAACGCCTGCCGCCGGACGAAGTAAGCGGTGCCGATTGCGGGCAGAATTCCGATGCCGGGAACGGCATTTTACGGAATGTGCCGCACGGATCCTCCTCCGAGGGGGCGAGACATTCTTTTTCGGGGATGCAGTACTCTCTCGCTTCAATCAGGAATTGCCCGTCACGCACAAGGCGTACCACCGAGAAAAGCCCGAGAGAAACGGCGAGATACCGCCTGCAATTGGTGTCATCATTGTCGTTTGCCAGCGTTCCGCCCAGCGTGTCGGCAATCTGAACCGGGATATCGTTGCAGGAGCAGCAGCAATGGCACTCACAGCACTTTTCCACGATTCGCGCACCCAATACCACGGGTTGAAGCACCTCCACCACGGCTTCCGGCACGATTCTGTCACCGCATACCGGCTCCGGAATCGAGCAGTAATTGCCGGTGTTTCCGTTACTGCGGAATACCGAAACGTTGCTCTCGCCGCCGTAAAGCACCACGCGCTTTTCCAGCACCGCCACACCCTTGAATTCCTGCAATTGCCCGATCGGATAGCAGGTTTCAAACGTGCAGGTTACATAAAACTTGATGATAACCGAGTAAAATCCGCGGTTGAACTGAATCGGTTCCACTCCGATATAGGAGCCGGTGATCTCCGCGCTTTTGATACGGACATTGTTGGTTTGGGAAATCAGCTCCTCGCCGATACCGGTCAGAAACACGCGGGTGTCCTCAAAACAGTCTCTGTCACGGCAGGCATCCAGAATCCTTCCCGTTTCGATCCCAAAGGTTTCCCGCGCCGAAACAGCCGTGTTCTGCCCGGAAAATCTGTTATCTCCCATAAGATAGGTCCTCCTTGAAAGTATTCGGAGCTTCGGCAACGCCGCCACACGCGAGCCACACAAAGCTCTTTCCTTAATATCTTATGCGATTCTTCAAATTCTGACAATTTTATTGCTGTTTCATCGTGATACGGAATTTTTCGGGCAGATAGAGATAGCGGCAGTCCTTTGACAAAATCAGGTGTTCCAGTTGGGATTCGTCGGTCAGCACAACCAAAGAAAAGCCGGAAGGAACCGGAACCGTTTCTTTCATCGTGGGGCCTGCGGTGCCGAGTAAGAGAATGTCCGCGCCGTTTTCCAAGGTTTTTTCGCGGTGCGCGGCATATTCCGGATATGCGGCGGAGCAATACAGGAGGGATTTTTCCGGGAAGTCAAACCGCACCCGGTACGCGGGCTTGACCGAGCGGTTTTCATAAACGGAGGTGCTTACGGTAATTTTGCCGTTGTGAAATACCGTCAGCGGTTGATTGCGCCCGAAAACGGTAAGTGCGATGTTCCTTTTTGCGGCAACCTCGCAAAGATTGAACAGGATTTGACGCTCGTTGTCGTCCTTTGGTTCCGGCACCCATACATTGCGCACCAGTACCTGTCCCGAAAAATCGGAAAGCGAGTAGGGCTGTGCGCTTTGATACCGTGTGAGCATCAGCACCTGAACTTCCGTGGCACCCAGTTGGAGAAGCTCTGCATATTCCCCGTTCCAAACCGTTTCGCTTCCGTTGGAGATATCGCAAATCAAGCCTTTTGTGCCGCCGAAAAGCGAAAAACCTTCGTTGCTTCCGCGCTGATAATATACAACATCCACCCGCTTGTCGGAGAAATTGCCGCACACCGCAAAGCAGATGAAGAATGCCGCTATTGCCACGGGAACCGGCGAGAGCGACAACGGAGCAAATTTTTTCAGATCAACAATCAGCAAAAACGCAAGCAGGAGAAACATCGGAAGCAGAATAAACGGAACAAACGGGTATTGCAGAGAAATTGGCGTGGTGGAAACCGAAAGCCTTGCGGTAATGCCCTGAATAATGTCCGAAATCAATCCCGCCGTAAAGGAAAACGGCAGGCAAAGCGGAGAAAACGCGGAAAATACGAGGGCAAGGAGCGAAAATACCAGCAGTGACGGCAATAGCGGCAGGAGAAACAGGTTTGCCACAAAGGAAATCGGTGACATTTCGCCGAAAGTGACCCACTGCACCGGCAGTACGGCGAGCGTGGCGCAAAATGTGACGCAGAGCGAGGAAAGCAACACGCGAAGCAGGCGTGAGGCAAGCCCCGCAATCCCCTTGCCTGCCGGGATAACCGCAACAAGCTGTTGCCGGATGTGGCTGTAAGCAAGAATGCCGAGGGTGGCAAGCATTGTCATCTGATAGGAAACACCGAAAACCGCGTGCGGGGTAAGCATTGCAATTACCGCACCCGCGAAAAACAGGGAGGTCACGGGGTCCGCATCGTTTCGGCAAAGAAAGGCGAAACACAGGATGCAAAGCATCAGCACCGCCCGTATGGTGGAGGGTGAGGCACCCGTAAACAGACAGTAGAATACACAAAACGCCATTGTCAGGCATACCCGTAATCTTTTGCCGATGAGCAGGCGGCAAAGCAAACAATCCAAAAATCCGGCGAGGATTGCAAGATGCAAGCCGCTGATGGCAAGCAGATGCGAAACACCCGTGCGGCGGAAATCCCGCACAACCG
>CAKSPL010000175.1 GCA_934481325.1 uncultured Eubacteriales bacterium
ATTATATATATGTATTTTCCAATTCTCTGATAATTGCGGCAATGGCGTGATCCTTACACGCTACCGTTACCCGATCCGCGGCGGCAAGCACCTCAGGGATGGCATTGCCCACGGCATACCCGATGTCGGCAGCTTTCAGCATCGAAATGTCATTTTCATAGTCGCCGACCGTAACCAGCAGGCGCGCGCCGGTCATTTGTCCAAGACGCAGAGCCGCCTCTCCCTTTTCGTCCGCACGGCAGATCAGCTCGGTACCCGCATTCCAGGAGCGAACCGCCACAAACGGCGTGCCTGCCGCCGCCTCGTTCAGCATTTCACGCACGGCAACGCTGTCCTCCGGGGCGGAAACACACAAAATATTGAAAAGCGGAACCGAGCAGGTTTTCTTCACCGCGTCAATCGTGGTAGGATATTCCTTGCGCGTGCAACGCGGCGCACGGCGTTTGAGATCGTGCGGAATCAGCCGTTGCAAACGCTTGTCCTTTTCCCAGAACGGACGAATAAACTCAAACGCGGCAAAATCGGGTCTGCCGCCCTCATAGAGCGTTTCCCCCGTTTGGTAATCCACAATCAACGCACCGTTGTAGCCGACCAACGGCGCATTCACCGGAAGGTCGGCAATGCGCTCCCGCAAAAAACCGGGATGCCTGCCGCTTACAATCATAAACCTCCCGCCGTTTTCGGTGAAATAGCGGATCGCCGCCCTGTTTTCCGGTGAAATGATTTCATTCTGAGCCAGTGTCATATCAAAATCACTGCACAGTAAAATCCCGTCAAAAATTCCCATCGCGCACCCCTTTGTCAATCTGACTTCATTTTATCCGACCTTTATGAACTGCGCGTGAACACGGGCAAAACACCCTGCCCCTCGTCGTCACGCGTTTTTATTTTCCAATAATACGTACGAAGGCAGGAGCATAGAGCCTGGATTTTCCGATTTGTTTTTCAAAATCGCGTATACGGTGGATTTGGAAAGAGGGAACCACACGCGGGCAGTCGCAACTTTCAAAATATACTGCGGAGAATACCCGTCCCGATTCAAATCACGGATAACCTGTACTGCACGCGAGGAAAGCGGTGATTTCGGATTTTCCGAAAGAAATTTGCACTCGTTTTTATACAGTCTCCCGCAGGAAGGAGCCTTACATCGGTAGGTAAAGTTATCATAGGTGACTTTTACCGCGATGATGCCGTCTTCCGCGGTGTCAAACATCTCTCCCCCGTCACGCTCCTCGTCCAATTCAAGCAGATCGAAGATTTTTCTTTTTTCCGCCTTTTGAATTTTTTTGAGTGACCCCCCGCAAAACGGGCAGGTCACCTTCGGCAAATCCGCTTTCAGGGAAACGGCAAACGTGCCGTTTCTTTTGTTTCGGGCAACCGATTTACAGGCAAATCCGGTGCCGTAAAACTCTTCGATATCGACGGTATAAACTTTTGAAGTCCATTCGTAAACGGCACAAACGATGATATTGCCGTTTTCTCTGTAAGCCGTTAGAAAAGGTCCCATTCTCCCTCCGAATATGATAAATCAGCAATCTTATTATAGCACATTTTCGGATGTTCGGCACCGATTTTCGGAATTTTTTTCAAAGGAATGCTATGATGTTTATACAGCCACCGAGCAGCGATACGACCGATGAAAATCGACTGCACAGGTCGCCGTGCGGAATGCTGATTCCCGGGGACCGTCACCGGCGGATTTCCGGAAAATACCGAAAAGGGGGATAAAAAATGTATACTTACGAGGTTTATCTGAAGCAAAACGGTATGATGCTGACCCGCCGCGTTATCGCGGAAAGCACCAATGATGCGGGAAGAATCGCCACGGAAAGATATCCGCAGGCATCCGTATACAGCATTCGCCTGGTGCGTACCTGATTTTCGGAAAGGAGGTTTGAGATGGGCAGTTTTTTCTCTTTTCCGGACGGTGTCAAAACGCCGAGAAAGTATTCCAGCGTTATTTTTCCGACCTGTGAGGACAAGGATTATTACCTGTTCCGCACTTTTGATGACGGTATGGTCGTCGTTGAGCATATCTTTGCGCGCGGCAACGATTTCAGCCTTTGGGGAGCGTTGGAATGCTTTGCCGGTTATCGGACCGGCGACTGTTTTTTTGAATTGGCAAGGCGATTTGCCCTTTACCGCAGATTTCCGTATTTCCTTTACAACGACGTTGAGGACGGCAATACCTATTTTGTAACCCCCGAAAACGGAGAGCGGCGTCTGTTCGGTCAAACGGTTTACACCGACAAAGACCCCGTGCCGGATGACTGCGCCTTTGTCATTTCCTATCGGTATGCCACAGAGGTTGGGCATATTATGCTGATGCTGCTCGGGTACATTGTCAATACAACGCCGGGGCTGAACGCCTGCCGGACGCTTCGCGTGCCGATTGAGGAGGCGTTGGCACAGCGGGATGCCGCGGAGCAATCCGGCGAAAGTATTCCGCCGGAAGCCGAGCTCTCGGTTCAGTTCCGAAAGAAACAGATTTACGTCGGGCTTGTTCCGCGCAAGAAATAACGGCAGGAGGTGGAAAATGAAATTGATCAAGTGTGGGCAATTCCGGGCAGGCGCGCCGTTTCCGAGCAGGAAACGCCGCCACCGCCCGAGCGCGTAAAGGTCGCCCGGGTATGATTTATTGTATTTCCGATCTTCACGGGTGTTATCCAAAATACCGCAAAATGTTGAAGCTTATCCGTTTTTGTGGGCGTGATACCCTGTATATTCTGGGAGACGCGGTGGATCGCGGTGACTACGGAACAGAAATTTTACTGGACATTGCCGAGCGGAAAAATGCCGTGCTTTTACGCGGCAATCACGATGTCACCGCCGCCGCAATTCTGCAATGGTGGGATACCCCGCTTCCCGAAAGGGTTGACGTCACCACCCCGAAAAATGCTTGCGCCCTCTGGCTCTCGGACGGCGGAGAGCCGACCCTGCGCGGTTTTTTGCGCCTGAATACAACCGACCGCAAAGCCGTGCTGAATCTGATTCGTCGCGCGCCGTATCACAAGGAGATTTCCGTTGCCGGGCAACAATATCACCTCTCGCACACCCTGCCGGAATATAGGGTCTGGCAACAAGGCTGTCGGGACAGGGATTTTATCCTCGGGGAACCGGACTATGAGATACCGTACGACACCCGAAGGTATTTCATCACCGGGCATACCCCCACCGGGTTGATCCATCCCGCAAGCAAGGGGCGCATTCTGAAAGAAAACCGACACATCGCCATTGACTGTGG
>CAKSPL010000176.1 GCA_934481325.1 uncultured Eubacteriales bacterium
CGAGCCGATCTACCCGATGACGCTGATCCGCGTATACCCCATCGGCGTGATGCGGATGATTGACGGCGGCAGAATCGACGATAAAATCATCGCCATCCCCTTCTCCGACCCCACCTATAACAACATTCAGTCCATCGACCAGCTCCCCCCGCACATTTTTGACGAAATTATGCACTTTTTCAAGGTTTACAAGCAACTGGAAAACAAGCAGACCGATGTCAAAACGCTCTATGACCGGGAGGAAGCGGTCAAAATCGTCAAAGAAGCTATCGAGAGCTATATTGAAAAATTTTGCAAAGGATAATCGAAATGAAACAGGAAATGAAGGATTTGCCGACATTTGAGGGTGCGGTATATTACTATCACGGTGCCTATGAGGGCGAGCTTGGCACCCTTACCCACGGCTTTATCGGCGTGAGTGAGGAGGAAGCGGAAAATTACCTTGCCGCACTGCTTGCCGCAGGCTTTGTCCGTGTAGCAAAAAATCGGATCGGCAGTGCCGTGTTTCATACCCTTGACCGGCAAAATACCCGCATACGTGTTGCGTTTTACAACAATCTCTGCCTGTTGAAGCTGGTGGTCACCAAGGGAGAATTTTTCCCGCCGGAGCCGGAAAAAACCGAAAAAAAGGTGCCGGCTTCCATCACGCAGATTGCCCGGAACGGAGCGCGGGTTACCGCCCCCGGAATGTGCTATGTGGCGCAAGCAGAGGACGGCAGTTACCTCCTCATCGACAGCGGATGCGCCAACGAGGAGGATGCGGACAATCTTCTGAAATTTCTGACGGAACACAACCCGAACGACGGCAAGCCCGTGATCCGCGCGTGGATGATTACCCACCCGCACATTGATCATATGGGGATGGCGTTGCAATTTCTCGAAAAGCATCACGCGGCGGTGGAATTGCAGAACATTGCCGCAAATTTCCCGGATATGAACAAAATTACCGTGAAGCACGAGGACGTGCTGAAATCCTGCAAGCCGCTGATTGACCGTTTCCGCGAGCTGACGGCAACCTATTTTCCGGGCGCGCGGGAATATATGCTTCACGCGGGAGATGTTGTGCGTTATCCCGGCATCCGGATGGATATTCTTTTTACACAGGAAGATTTTTATCCCGGAGAATTTGCCTGGGTCAACCACCTGAGCGCGGCTTGGATGCTCCGCGGTGCCGAAAAATGCGCCCTCATCCTCGGAGACTGCGAAAAACCGCTTTGCCGCCAGATGGCGGCGGCGTACGGGGAAGCCCTGAAATGTGACGTTCTTCAGCTCTCTCACCACGGCTTCAACGGTGCGTGCCTGGAGCTTTACCGCCTTGCCGACCCCGATATCTGCTTTTTTGCCTGCGACCGGGAGCGGTTTCTCACAGACCCGCGCACAAAGGGAGAGGCGTTTCACTATGACTTCAACGCCTACCTGCGCAATCCCACCATCAAAAAGCGGGCATTGTACCACAGCGAGGAAACCGTTACGGTTTCCCTGGATGCCGAATAAACACGGTGTCTTGCTTCCAAACAAATTACATCGCCAAAAAAAGCGGGAATATTCCCGCTTTTTTGTATGGGTGCCGCCTGATAAAGCCTGTGATGCCCCTGTGCTTTCCGGTTTTTCTCGTTTCAGGGCTGTATCCTCCGGTTTGTTTTGCTACAGTGACTTCAGGAGGGGTGCCCGGTAATTCCCGGCTCCGCTGATTTACAGGCAGCTTCCGTGTGCCGCCGGTTGACAGGCAATTTTCCGGTTCCGCCGGTTGACAGGCAATTTTCCGGTTCCGCCGATTGACAGGCAGTTCCACGGCTCTCCTTTTGCGGTCAGTCCCTGACGATAAACAACCGGAGCTCGTCACAATAGCGAAACGCATCACAGCCGATTTCGCTGAGCCTGCATCCTTCCTCCAACCACACCTCACGAAGAGAGATACAATGATAGAATGCCCCCTCGCCGATGCGCTCCACATCCCGCCCAATGTACACGCGTTCCAACCCCCGGCAGTACATAAACGCATTGTCTCCAATCTCCCGCACCCCGCGCGGAATCCGAAATTCCCGCAATCCCTCACACCCGGAAAACGCCGCCTTACCGATCACCCGCACGCTCCCATCCTCCGGGATAACCGAACGGTCACTTCCGCGCAGCAACACACCGTCCGCGATGCGGAGCAGGCAGTTGCCGAAAACACGAAAAATACCGCTTTCCCCCATTTGAGTCAACCCATCCGGAAAAAAACAAAAATCAAAGGCTCCCTCGCCGATCTCCTCGATTTCCGAAGAGATACAGGCGGCACGCAGAGAAAAGCACTCCGCAAACGCCGCCTCACCGATGAATCGCAATTGCCGGGGCAAGGAAATACGATGCAGGTGCGTACAACGGCGAAAGGCACCCGCCTCCACCGTTGTAACCCCCGGAGGCAACGTTGCTTCCGTCAGTCCGGCACAATTCAGAAAGGCTTCCTTTCCGATGGTTTGCATCCCGGCAGGAAAATCAATCTGCCGCAGGCATTTGCACCCGCAAAACGCGCGATTGCCGATGGCACGAATCTCTGCAGGTAAAGCCACGCGTTCCAGCTTCGCGCAATCGGCAAATGCCTTGTTCCCGATCCGGTCTGCCGCGGAGTGCAGAGCTTTGCTGTGTTCTTTCCCCGAAAGCGGTGTGGCGTGCTTCATCCCCGCGACTATCGCTCCCCCGGATTCTCCGCACGGCATCGTGCGGGCACCCCAAGGCACCGCGTGGGTATCGCAGGGCTCCGCGTTGGTACCGCAAGGCAACATTTGCGGCGTTCCGTACTGTGCCGGTATCGCTGCTTCGTTTGTTTCTTCTTTCGTTTTTTTCTTCGTTCTGTTCATCGATTTTCCTTTTTCTCCTTTCGTGCCACCCGCAAAAATCCCGCGTTTCATACGCGTGAACGCCTTTCGTTTTGCTGTATCTTCGTTTTTCTGCCAAAACAGACCCGTGGCGATTTCATTTTCTATTTTACTACATAATTTTAGAAATTTCAAGAAAAAAATCTAAAATATTGTATTTTTGTAATTATTTACCACATTGAGGATGAAAAATTGTGATAATCATACAAAAATTGAAATAAGGTTTTGGGGAGTTTTCGGAAAACCTTGTGTCAAAAAAGAAGTAACGCCCGACAAGGCAACAAAGGAAAGTGGCGTTTTAAATCTCGCCGCTATCCGTTGAAAACAAGAAAAAATACCAACCATCAGCTTGATGAAAAGCTATGCAGGCTCGTGT
>CAKSPL010000177.1 GCA_934481325.1 uncultured Eubacteriales bacterium
TGCACTGTGGCAATCAGTGTGCTGTCCCACTCTCTTGTGGGCATTTCCAGCAGGATTACATCCGTCCCCTGCACGCAAAGCCCGGAAAGCCGTTCCTTTCCCATCTGCTCCAAAAACGGGCAAACGGCAACCTCCGCCCCGATCAGCACCCGCGGAAACTCCGAGGTACGCCGGGAAAGCAGGCGTTCCGCCGCCGCCGCGCGGCGGGCAAAAAACCGCTCCGGATTGTCGGCGTCCGGGTAAAAGTGCGGCGTTGCCACCACAATGTCGGTTCCGTTCTGCCGGATCAGCTCCAATTGCGCAAGCGCATCCGAGGTATGGTGGGAGCCATGATCCGCCCCGGGGAGAATGTGTGCGTGAAAATCAATGATCGGCATATGTTTCCCCCTTGCGTTGTATATGTTACAGATTTATTATAACATTACACGGCTTACAAAAATAAATTTTTGTATTGTATTCGCAATATGTTCTTTGCTAAACGCAAAGAACAGCCGTTCGTTGAAATATTGCGCTCCAAAACCCTTGCAAGTTTTCTCGCTTATATTATAACATTGAGTTCTGTTTTTGTCAACCGTTTGTCGGGGCGTAAATTTTTACTTTTCTTTTGCCGCAAAATGTGCTATACTATTACTCGGAATCTCATGCAAGCCACCGGAGGACAATATGGAAACAGAAGAAAAAATCAAAAAGCTGCGCCGCCAGCTTCTCTACCACGCAAAACGCTATTATGTGGATGATGACCCCGAAATTTCGGATTTTGAATATGACCGGATGTATGCCGAGCTGTTGCGCCTGGAAGCCGAGCATCCGGAATACTTTGACCCCGCCTCCCCGACACAGCGCGTGGGTGGCGCGGCACTGGACCGTTTTGAAAAGGTCACGCACGAGGTGCAGATGAACTCCCTTTCCGACGTGTTTTCCTTTGAAGAATTGGAGGGCTTTCTTGCCGGTGTCCGCTCCGTGCTTGCCGATGTGAGCTATTCGGTGGAGCCGAAAATCGACGGGCTTTCGGTTGCCTTGCGCTACGAAAACGGCGTACTGGTGCAGGGTGCCACGAGAGGCGACGGCTTTGTGGGCGAGGATGTAACCGCCAACATCAAAACCATTTTTTCCATCCCGCTCACGCTCCGAGAGCCTCTTTCCTTCACCGTGCGCGGGGAGGTCTATATGCCCCGCTCCGTATTCCGGAAGCTGAACGAAAAGCGGGAGGCGGCAGGTGAGGCACTGTTTGCCAACCCCCGTAACGCGGCGGCAGGGTCCCTTCGTCAGCTTGACCCCAAGGTGGCGGCGGAACGCAGACTGGATATTTTCGTTTTCAATTTCCAGGCAGGCTCTCCTTATCTTGACGGTCACACCCCCACCCTGCACAGCGAAACGCTGGACAGGCTGGAGGAGCTGGGCTTTCATACGATCGGAAACCGCACGCTGGAAACCGACGCCGCGGGTATCGAGGCGCAGATTGAGCGCATCGGTGCGCTCCGAGAAGCCCTGCCCTACGATATTGACGGCGTGGTGATCAAGCTCAACCGCCTTGCCGACCGCGCCGTACTCGGGGAGGGCACCAACACGCCGAAATGGGCGGTTGCATACAAGTTTCCGCCCGAGCGAAAGGAAACGAAGCTCCTGGACGTGGAAATTGCCGTGGGGCGTACCGGCGTGCTGACCCCAACCGCAATCCTCGCCCCGGTGCGACTGGCAGGCACCACCGTTTCGCGCGCGACTCTGCACAACGAGGATTTCATCCGCGAGCGGGACATTCATATCGGGGACACCGTTGCCGTGCAGAAAGCGGGAGACATCATCCCCGAGGTGGTTTGTGCCGTTCCCGCCAAGCGGGACGGCACCGAGCGGGAATTTGCTTTCCCCCGTGTCTGCCCCTCGTGCGGTGAACCGGTGTTCCGCGATGAGGATGAGGGCGCGGCGTGGCGTTGCACCAACAGTGCCTGCCCCGCACAGCTCTCACGCGGAATTGAGCATTTTGCCTCCAAGGATGCGATGGATATTGAGGGGCTGGGTCCGCAGCTGGTAGAAGCGTTGCTGACAGCAGGGCTGATTCGCGATGCGGCAGACCTGTACTCCTTACACGCCGCCGATATTGCCGCGCTGGAACGGATGGGCGATAAATCCGCGGCAAATCTGATTGCGGCAATTGAAAAATCGAAATCCCGCGGGCTGGAACGCCTGATTTATGCACTGGGCATCCGCAGTATCGGTCAGGTTGCCGCCGCCGCGCTTGCCGCCCGATTCCGCACGCTGGACGCCTGCTTCGCCGCCACCAAAGAGGAGCTGGTTGCGATTGAGGATTTCGGTGAGATCACGGCGGATTATGTGCTGAATTACTTCTCGCACCCGCAGAATGTGGCTCTTTGCCAAAAGCTCTCGGCGGCGGGCGTGCTGACCGAGGCAACCGCCGCACCCACGGGTGAGATGCTTGCCGGCTTGTCCTTCGTGCTGACGGGAACCCTGCCTACAATGACCAGAGAGGAAGCCTCCGGGCGCATCCGGGCGGCGGGCGGCAAGGTCACCGGCTCGGTTTCCAAAAAGACCTCTTTTGTAGTGGCAGGCGAGGAGGCAGGTTCCAAGCTGACCAAAGCAAACGCCCTTGGTGTTCCGGTGATTGACGAGGAGGGGTTACTCCGCCTGCTTGCCGACGGAGTTTCTCAGTAATTCCGAATTTTCCGTAATACCGAGGGTTCGGCAATACGGGCGGTCGACAACGCCGGAAGTTTTGGCAATACCGGGGTTTTGACAATGCCGGGAGTTTCCGCAATACCGGATTTTGACATCGTCGAAAGTCTCTGCAATACCGGCAGTTTTGGCGATACCGAGTGGGCTGGGGCAATACCCCGGGGCGTTCGTTCCGGAGATTTCGGCAATTTCGGCTTTTCACAATTCCTGATTTTCCGGCAAAATTTCCAAATTGTATCTATATTTTTCTAAAAACCGCTCTGCATTTTCAAAATGCAGAGCGGTTTTTTTCTTTTTCACAGGATTTCGTCCGAAAAGCCAAGCTCGTTCAACAGTTCTTCCACGCTCCCGCAATCGGTCAGATCAAGCAGTGCGTCCTCCTGCATCCCCGCCACGCAGTCCGTGCATACCGCTTTTTCTTCCCGACAGAAGGCCTTGGTGCCACGGTAGAGCTTCTCCCCGCAAAGCGCACATTCCGCCACGGGAAAGCCGATTCCCGCCACCTCGCCGTCATCACC
>CAKSPL010000178.1 GCA_934481325.1 uncultured Eubacteriales bacterium
GGGTAAATATCTTTTTGACCGCAAAATCACCGAAAAAACCGAGCTGGATATCGAAACACTCTCAGGCATCAAACACCTGACGCTTTATCCCGAAAACGGCAAGGTCAAAACCGTGCGGGTGGATATGGGCAAGGCGGAGCTTTCCCCCGAAGCCCTGCCGGTGCAATTGCCGGGCGAGCGCGTGGTGAATCGGGACACCGAAATTGCCGGCGGGCATTACCGTATCACCTGCGTGAGTATGGGCAACCCACACTGTGTGCTTTTCACCAACGACTGGGAAAATTTTGACATCGACCGTTTTGACATTGACACACTCGGCCCGAAATTTGAAAATGACCCGCTTTTTCCCGAGCGGGTGAATACCGAATTTGCAAAGCTGTTGCCGGACGGCAGCATCCGGATGCGGGTGTACGAGCGCGGGAGCGGCGAAACCTTTGCCTGCGGCACCGGGGCTTGCGCCGTGGCGGTTGCCGCGGTGGAAAACGGACTCAAAAAGAAAGGCGAGCCGATTACCGTGCGCCTGCGCGGAGGAGAACTGACCGTTGTCTATACGGACAACGGCGTGCAGATGACCGGACCTGCCACCGAAGTCTTTACCGGAGAAATCGACTGCTGACAGCACCTGCGGGGATGCAAAAAAGAGGGGCAATGCCCCTCTTTTTTGCCGGAATTAAAGCAGGCGGAAACAGGCAATTTCGCGTTTGCCGTTTTCCGTGGTGTCATAGCTGACCCACCCGCCGCTGACCGGGCGGGCGTGCAGGTCACACCGGATGTCAAGGCAAGCGGGCTTCGGCGATCTTGCCGCAAACAGCTCCCGCGACTTACCCGTGGCAATCCGGTATTCCATCAGGCGCCGGTATCCGCCGAACTCATATCCGTCTCCGATGATGGTTTCTCCGTCCGCTGACAGGCGGCAGTGGATATCCCCGTTCGGGTACTGCCCGAAATACGGCATATCGTATTCGGTTGCCGCCCCGGTCAGCACGTTCAGGCGGTACATACTCTTTTTTTCGCTCACGGCGGGCACCGTGCAATGCGCCACAATCTCCGCAGGGCTGAGCCAATAATAGTGTGACACGTAGGTGGCTTTCAGCAAGGGGGTTACCCGCCCCGTGCGATCGCCCACCATCAGCGTGGTCAGCCACGGGGTCTTTCCGTTCGGGAAATTGCGCAAAAGGAACAGAAACCGGTCACTGTCCGGCGAAAAGGTGATATGATTGACAAGCAGCTTTTCCCCTGCGGCAAACCCGGAGAGCGGAGCAAGCTCCGAAAGGCTGAAAAGAAGCCGGGAAGTGCCGTCCGCATAATCGGTCAGAAAAACGCCGTCATCCGCGGGGGCAGGCACCGCCGCGTTCCGGTCGGGAAAGCCCGCGTAGCCGTAGCCGGGGCGGAAATCAAAAATCCTGCCGAAATTCACGGAAAGCCCCCAACGCCCGTCCGGGGAATGGCAGGCACTCGGGCGATCGGCAAAGCGCACCGCGCCGGTTTCAAAATTCAGGGTCGCCGTAACGGGCGCACCGTCCTTTACCGTGTTGAAAAACACGGTGTTTTTTTCGTTCGGGTGATATTCCAACATCGCCCCCTGCTGGAAATTCCACGCGGTGGTCTTGGCAAAGGGAACGAACCTCCGGTTTTCCAGATACCCCAGCTCTGCGGTATCCGCCGCCGTCGGCAGGCGATCGGCAAACGGCACACGGTGGCAAAGGTGCCTGCCCGTGCCGTCGTCCGCTCTCATATCATAATAACCGAAAAAATACTGCGCGCCGTCCTCCGGCGTGAGAATCCGATGCTCCATCGGTACGTTTGCAATCCAGTTTTCCATACGATCCTTTCAAAGTGTAACCCCGTTTTTGAACAGGGCAATGTCGGCATAGCCGTTCCGCTCCCCGGCGGTAAGCGCACCCCCGAGAACCGCGCGGCAAAGCGAAAACAGCTCCGCCGCCGTCCGCTCCATCGTTTCTCCGTTGGTCAGCACTCCTGCGTTAAAATCAATCCAGTGCGGTTTCTTTGCGGCAAGTGCGTTGTTGGAGGCAATTTTCAGGGTCGGCACGGGGGAGACAAACGGCGTCCCCCTGCCCGTGGTAAAGAGAATCAGCTGGGCCCCTGCCGCCGCCAGCAGGGTGGAAGAAACCATATCGTTTCCCGGCCCCGGCACCAGATACAGCCCCTGCCCGTTTGCGGGCTTATCGCCCGGCGTCAGTGTGCCGCAAAGCGGAAGCTGCCCCGCCTTTTGCACACAGCCAAGTGATTTTTCTTCCAGCGTGGTAATCCCGCCCGCAATATTGCCGGGGGACGGATTTTCCGAAATCGGCTCCCTGTGATTGATGAAATATTGGCGGAATCCGCGCACCGTCCTGCCGCATTCTTCAAAAACCGCCTCGGATTTCGCGCGGGAAAGAAGCAACTCCTCCGCGCCGAAAATTTCCGGCGTTTCACACATCAGCACGTCGGCACCCGCGGCATAAAACGCATCCGAAACGCGCCCCACGGCGGGGTTTGCCGTAATTCCGCTATAACCGTCACTTCCGCCGCATTTCACCCCGATACGGAGTGCGGAAAACGGGATTTTTTGTTTTTTGTCAGCAGATATTCTGGCTGCCAGCTCGGCAAGGAGCCTTTCCCCTGCCGCGCACTCGTCCTCCACCTCCTGCGCCGTGAGAAAACGCACCCGTTCGGGGTCATAATCCCCCAACGCCGCGCGCATCTCGTCCATCGTGTTGTTTTCGCACCCCAGCCCCAGTAAAAGCACGCCCCCTGCGTTCGGGTGTTTTGCCAGTGCCGCCAGCGTGTGCCGGGTGCAAAGCAGGTCATCCCCCAGCTGGGAGCAACCGTAAGAATGCGTCAGTGCCGTGGCACCGCATTTTGCGGTGAGCGCGCGCGCCACCCCGTTGACACAACCGACCGTCGGAATAATCCACAGCCCGTTGCGGATGCCGGCACTGCCGTCCTTTCGCAAATACCCGTCAAAATACAGCGGCTCCCCCGGCGGGGTGATTTCCGCGGCTTTGCGGTACTGCCACTCTCCCGTACCGGAAAGGGCACTGTGCAGATTTGCGGGGCTGACCTTTTCCCCCGCGGCAATTTTCCCGGTGGCTTTGCCGATGGGATAGCCGTATTTGATGACCGGCTCCCCTGCCTCAATCGCTGTAAGTGCGTATTTCTGCCCGTCGGCACGCACCTCAAC
>CAKSPL010000179.1 GCA_934481325.1 uncultured Eubacteriales bacterium
AAATACCCCTGCACGATTCCCTTGTCCATATTGTACATTTGCGTCAGCTGTGCCATCCATTCCTCAAAGCTCTTGGAGCCGGGTTGCATAGACCGTTGCCTTGCCACATTTTCGATATACGAGCTTGGCAGGCACCGCAACAGCGTGTAAATGATAAACCCCACAAAAAACAGAATCAGAACCGAAATCAGAATCCGTTTTACAATATATTTCCACACGGGAAACCTCCGAATATCCCGGGCTTTGCCGGTTTTCTGCCACCCCCCGCGGCACCGGCTGTTCCGATACCGCGGGGGAGCCTGGCGGGAGATTCCGGCGTCCGCCCGGTGAACCCTCTCCCGTCAGGCTGTCATTATTTCAGTTCCGTATTCCCGATTTCCGCCATCCAGCCGTAAAAAGTGGTGATATCGGGCGTAACGGTTTCCATATTCACTTTACCGACCGAGAATACCACGGCATTCTGCCGCTGGTACACCGGCAGTTCCACTGCCCAGTCGATGATGATATCCAGGCATTCCCGGTAAACCGACTTCCGATAGTCGCGGTCGGTAGCGGTGCGCGCGGCGAGAATCAGACTGTCCAGCTCTGCATCGGCGATGCCGTAGGTGTAGTTGGAGCCGCCTTGCGCGGGGCCGCCGTTCGGGTTTTTCCCGGTTTTGTCGGTCAGCTTGTTTTTGTTAGCCACATCCGAGTAATAAACCTGATACAAATCGGGGTCTACCGTGGCGTTCCACGCGGCACACCACATCGCCACCGTGCCGGATTCCAACCCTGTCCACAGGTCGTTGGGGTTGGAAATGTCATTGACATAAAGGGTGATGCCGATGTCGGAAAGTGCCTTAGATGCCTCCTGCAACAGCTGGAAGGACGGGTGGTCCCCCGCGCCGCCGCCGGGTACGATTGCCTCATACGAGAGCTTTGCGCCCGCCGGTGCCGCACTGACTCTGCCGTTTTCCACGGTATATCCCGCCGCGCGGAAAAAGCCCAGTGCCGCCTCTTTTGCCGCGGCATATTTTTCCTCCGCACTCATCCCGGCGGTATAGATCGGGTTGCCGTCCGCATCCTCGGAAAACGCCACCTTGTAGCCGTCATCCGAGGGGCGCGGTGCCGCCCACGAGGTGTCGGAAATCGGATAATTGATGACCGACGCCAATTCCCCGTAGTAGGAATCCACCGAAAGATCGCGGTAGACGGAAAGCACCGTGCCGAACGCCTTTCGCAACGCCTTGGATTCCCTGCTGTCGGGCTTGCCGCCCACACTCATCACCGAAGAATTCATCCCGATATACCCATAGCCGAGGTTGGAAACGGTGTGGGTGTACAGCCTGTCACCAACGATTTTGTTGCCGCCGGCGGCTCCGTTGGCGGCGGAAATCTTGCCCACGGTGTCTTTATTAAAGGTAGGGTCTGTGATGTCAATGGTGCCGGTGAGCAGTCCGTTGATTTTATCGTCCTCGGTCAGGCATTCCCGGAAATTGATATAGCGAATCTTCGGGGTGCCGAGATAATAGGTGTCGTTGCGCTCATACCGGATGACACCGTTTTTGAATTCCAGAAACCGATAGGGTCCCGCCCCCATCGGCAGGGCGGTTTTTGCACGCACCGAGGAAAGATCGCCCTTCGGGAAACCGAATCTGTTGTTTTCATAATCGTAAAACTCGCGGTTGCCGTAATAGTGGAGCGGGGCAATTGCCACGCCCAGCTGATAAATCGCCACTGCGTCCGGCTCGGTCAATACCACGCGCATCGAATAAGCACCCGTTTTGCGGATGCCGCTGATATTCGGGGCGGAGGCACCGGTGGAAACCCCGGCACGGAATTCATCCGTCCGCGCGCCAAGCTCCGCATCCAGAAGCGAGGGGTAGGATTCGGTAGCCTGTTCCTTGTTGATGCCGCTGTCCGACGGGTCGTAGCCGTAATTTTTCACCATTGCCGCGAAAAATTCCTTTTCGTTGCCGACTCCCTCATAGCCCCACAGTGCCGCCGCTTCGGCAAAGGTTTTCGTTCCCTCGGTCTGTGTGACGTAATCCACAATGCTCTTGGCAAATTTTTCGCCCGCGGTATTCCACGCGCTCCAGAAATAGGTATATTGCTCCTCGGAAAAGCCGTCATTGGCGGAATAGCCGCCCTCTCCGGCGGCAAGAATCAGTGCCTGGCGGGAGGTGACCCCCTTACGGTAGGCGTCCATCCCCTCAATAGGCAGTGCGTAAAGCGTGGCACTGCCCTCATAGGTCGGGTCGGAAAGGACGTACATTGAAAAAATCACATCGTCAATCGTCAGGGGGGTTCCGTCCGAAAATTTGAGATCCTCCCGCAGAGTAAAATCGTAAAACACGGTACCGTCCCGGTTTTCGGTTACGGTAAGGTCGGCAGGGCCGAAATAGGTGTAGTCGGTTCCGTTATAGGCAACCTTCTCCCCTTGAATGCCGTTTTTGATGATTGCGCCCGTGCGATCCGAGGTCAGAAGCCCCAATTGCGTCATCGCCTGTGCATCCTGATCGTACGCCGTTTCGGCAAAGAACGGGGAAAACTTACTGCCGAACGGCGAGTAGCCCACCACCAGAGTGCCGTCATTGCCTGTGTCGCCCGTACCGTTTCCCCTGCCTCTGCAAGAAGCAAGTAAGCCGGTCAGCATCAGAATCGTCAGCGTGAAAGCTAAAATTTTTCTGCTTTTTTTCATTGTTTTTCTCCTGATTTTTTGCGCGTTGTTCGTCATTATTTTTTCCTTTCCGTCAACGGATAATTCGCGCATTTTCGCCCTCTTCGTTCGCCAACCTATGGAATTTTGCGTTTTTCTTCCTTTTTCGTTCCGGCAGACGATGAATTTTTCCCGCACCCTTGCAAAATCGTTCTTTTTATGATATAATTTGAAATAATGCACTCCGCGCCCCGCGCGGATTTCCAAAAGGAGTTTTCTATGAGTCATTGGTCGGAAGAAATCGCACAGCGCATCATTGCGCGCCATCCGGACAAGGCGGAGTACGTCTGCGCGGCGGGCATCAGCCCCTCCGGCTCCATCCACATCGGCAATTTCCGCGACGTTGCCACCAGCTATTTCGTGGTGCTGGCACTGCGGCGGCTGGGCAAAAAAGCACGGTTGCTTTTCTCTTGGGACGAGTTTGACCGGATGCGCAAGGTTCCGGTCAACGT
>CAKSPL010000180.1 GCA_934481325.1 uncultured Eubacteriales bacterium
GTGCGTCTGTGTGTGAATTTGTAAATTTGCCTGTTTTTCACAAGCATTTTGCATTATACCATATTTTGCAAAGCCGCGTCAAGAAACTATGAAGAATTTACATTCTGTTTACATTATCAGCGGTTACAGTGCCTCTACGGTCAATTTTCCGTTTCTTGCGCCAACGGAAGCGTGCGTAATGGTATGCCCGTAATCGCGAATAATTTTTTCCGCCAGCGCATCCTCGATATGCGTTTGGATATACCGGCGCATATTCCGTGCGCCGAATTTGTGCGAATAGGAGTTTTCCGCAATCAGAGTCAGTGCCTTTTCGCTATAAGTGAGGCGGATATTCCGCTCGTCGAGTGCGGTTTTCAGCTCCTCCATCATAATTCCGGCGATTTTTGCAAAGTCTTCCCTGTCCAGCGACCGGAAAGTAATCACCTCATCCACACGGTTGAGAAACTCCGGGCGAAGGAATGTGGCAAGTGCCTTTTCGGTGCGTGCATCGGCATCGGAAACAGTTCCTTCCCCAAATCCGGCAAGTGCGCCCGCACGGTCGGAGCCGGCATTGGTGGTCATAATCAGCACGGTATTTTCAAAATTGACGGTTTTCCCCTGCGCGTCGGTTACTCTGCCGTCATCCAGAATCTGCAACAGGACATTCAGCACATCCGGGTGCGCTTTCTCGATTTCGTCAAACAGCACCACGGAATACGGGCGGCGGCGGATTTTTTCGGTCAGCTGTCCCGCTTCGTCATACCCGACATATCCGGGAGGTGCCCCGATAATGCGGGAAACCGAATGCTTTTCCATAAACTCGGACATATCCAGCCGGATCAGGGTTTCGGGAGAGTCAAACAGATCCGCGGCAAGGGTTTTGACCAGCTCGGTTTTTCCCACGCCGGTGGGACCGGCAAAAATGAAGGAAATCGGCTTCCTTTTATAAGAAACACCGGCGCGGTTGCGCTTGATGGCGCGGGTCACAGCCTCCACTGCTTTGTCCTGACCGATGATGCGCTTTTTCAGGCGTGCCTCCAACCCGTCAATCCGTTCAAATTCGTTTTCGTTGATGCTGGATGCGGGGATGCCGGTCCAGACCTCAATGACCTTGGCAAGCTCCTCGCACGTCATCGTCACCTTACCGCAGTCCGGCTCGATTTCGGCAAGGCGTGCCGAAAGCTGAAGCTCCTTTGCTTTGATTTTTGCCAGTTCTTCATAACGCGCTTTTTCGGATTGCTCGTCGTTTGCCTCTTCCGCCTCCAAAGCCTCCCGTTTTTCCTTTTCCGACAACATCTGTTCTTTTATTTCATAACTTTCGTTCAAAACCGCACTGTTGAGGGAAAGATTTGCCGCCGCTTCGTCTAAAAGATCAATCGCTTTGTCCGGCAGATACCGATCGGTAATATAGCGTTCCGACAGGACCACCGCGCGGCGCAACAGCTCATCCGGAATGTGCACGGCGTGAAATTCCTCATAGTAATGCTTGATTCCTTTGAGCATATCCACCGTGTCGTCAATCGACGGTTCGTTGACCATAATCGGTTGGAAACGGCGTTCCAATGCGGTATCTTTTTCAATATATTTCCGATACTCCTTCAGCGTGGTTGCGCCGATAATCTGCACTTCTCCGCGCGAGAGTGCGGGCTTGAGAATGTTGGCGGCATTTACACTGCCCTCTGCGTCTCCGGTGCCGACAATATTGTGCACTTCATCAATCACCAAAATGATGTTTCCCGCATCGGTCACCTCTTTGAGAAGCCCCAAAATCCGGGATTCAAACTGCCCGCGGAATTGTGTTCCCGCCACCAGTGCGGTCAGATCCACCAGGTAGACCTGCTTTCCGCGCAATTTATAAGGGACATTGTTTTCTGCAATGCGTTGTGCCAAAGCCTCTGCAATCGCGGTTTTGCCAACGCCCGGTTCCCCAATCAGACAGGGATTGTTTTTCTGCCTGCGGCACAGAATCTGAATCATCCGCGCCAGCTCCCGTTCACGACCGACGATACGGTCGAGCTTACCTTTTGCCGCCCGCTCGGTCAGATTGCGGCAATAGGTATCCAAAAACTTATATTTTTTTGCTTTTTTGGCGTTTTTCTCTTTGCTCTCTTGTGTTTTGGAGTCGGTTTCCCCGTCCTTTTGGGGATTTCCGAACAGTCCGCTTTCCCGGAACAATGCCGGAAAATCAATGGCGGGCGCACCGCCGTCCTCATTGTCGTCATTATCCGAGGGTACACCGCCTGCCTGACTGAGCAACCCCTGAATATCCTCTTCCATACTTTCCATCTGTTCGGGAGTAATTCCGAGTGAACCCATCACGTTTCCCATCATCTGATCGGTGGGCAACCCCAGCTCCTTTGCGCACTTCATACAAAGCCCTTCGGTGGCGCGCTGACCGTTTTCGGTTTTTGTAAGAAAAACCGTTGCCATTCTCTTATGGCATCTGGAACACATAATCATAGCATTACCTGACCTTTTTCTGATTTTGACAGGAGGCGAAGCCTCCGGATTTTGCATTTTGTAGCCTGATTTCAATTGCCGAGAGTGTAAAACCCGGTCATACTGTTTCTTACTGCCGCTACCCGTGTGCCGGAGACGGCAAAAATTTCTTTCGTACCGACGGGTGCGGTAACGGAAACAGATGCTTCTCCCTTTGCGGAAAACATCCGGATACGGTCATCCGACAGCACGAACACATTCTTTCCGAACAGAGACATTCCGGAAAATCTGCCCGTTGTCTTTGCGCGGAACTGTTCGGTTCCCCGTTTGTCAAACAGCAGAATCTCCGCCTCGTTCCGGGTATTTTCTTCACACAGTGCCACCGCAAAGCCGCTTTCGCTTTTCTTCACCGATACAGGCCGTTTTCCGGCAAACGCAATGTTTTTCAGCGTTTTTCCGTCGGTTTGAAGCACCACTGCCCCGTCAGAGCCGACCACTGCCGCGTTTTTGGCGGAAAGAAATATCACGGTGTCGGGCGTGCCGACCGAAAGTGTAACTGCCGCGGTAGGCTCCGGGTTTCCGATTTCATAAATGTCCAGCACACCGCCCTCGTGGGCAGCTCCCTCAAGCTGCGGCAGATCATGGTGAACCTGTTCAGCAACGCCATCA
>CAKSPL010000181.1 GCA_934481325.1 uncultured Eubacteriales bacterium
TGGAAGCAATGACCATGGAAAACGACATCTGTGCCCCTTCGGACGGCACCGTGGCTACCGTATCGGTGGCACAGGGCGCGTCGGTTACCACCGATGAAGTGCTGTTTACGCTTCGCTGAGCGGAGGCACCTATGTTAGAGAGTATTCGCAATTTTCTGGAAAGCACGGGCGTTGCCCGGCTTTTCAGCAACCCGGATTGGTGGCAACCCGTTGTGATGTACATCATCGCGGCGGTGCTGGTTTACCTTGCCGTGGTGAAGGGCTATGAGCCGCTGTTGCTCCTGCCGATTGCCATCGGAATGCTGTTGACCAACCTGCCCGGTGCCGGGATGTTTCACGCCGATTTCTTTATCGGCACCGCCGAAGTGGACTTCGACAAGGTATTGCACGAGGGCGGGCTGATTGACCTGCTTTACCTTGGCGTTAAGCTGGGGATTTATCCGTGCCTGATTTTTATCGGCATCGGTGCGATGACCGACTTCTCCCCCCTGATTGCCAACCCCAAGAGCCTGCTGATCGGCGCGGGTGCACAGCTCGGCGTGTTTGTGGCGTTTGGCTTTGCGCTTCTTTCCGGGCTGTTTACGCCGCAGGAGGCGGCGGCAATCGGTATTATCGGCGGCGCGGACGGTCCTACCGCAATTCTTGTGACCAAGGTGCTGGCACCGCAACTGCTCGGTGCTATTGCCATTGCGGCATACAGCTATATGGCACTGATTCCGCTGATTCAGCCTCCCTTTATGAAGCTGCTCACCACCAAAAAGGAGCGTGCCATCCGTATGACCACTCTGCGGCAGGTCAGCAAGGTGGAAAAGGTCTGCTTCCCCGTACTGGTGACCTTCATCGTGGCACTGATTGTGCCGGATGCGGTACCGCTGGTCGGCTGTTTGATGTTCGGCAACCTGCTCAATGTCAGCGGTGTGACCGACCGCCTTTCCAAGACCGCGCAGAATGAATTGATCAATATCGTGACCATTATGCTGGGGCTCAGCGTGGGTGCCACGGCTACCGCCTCCAACTTCCTCAGTGTGCAGACGCTGGCGATTATCGGGTGCGGGCTTGCCGCCTTCTGCGTATCCACCATCGGCGGGCTTCTCACGGCAAAGGTGATGTGCGCGGTTACGCACGGCAGGATCAATCCGTTGATTGGCTCTGCCGGAGTTTCCGCGGTGCCGATGGCGGCACGCGTGTCGCAAAAGGTCGGGCAGGAGGAGGATCCCTCCAACTTCCTGCTGATGCACGCGATGGGCCCGAATGTGGCGGGTGTAATCGGCTCGGCGGTTGCCGCCGGGGTGTTCCTGTCCTGGAATTTCCGATAAAGGAGTGATAGGTATGTCGAAAATCAAAATTACCGAAACCGTTCTTCGTGACGCACATCAGTCTCTGATTGCCACGAGAATGACAACCGAAGAAATCCTGCCGATTCTCGGCGAGATGGACAGCGTGGGCTATCACTCGCTGGAAGCGTGGGGAGGAGCCACCTTTGACGCCTGTATGCGGTTTTTGAACGAGGACCCGTGGGAGCGGCTCCGCAAAATCCGTGACCGGGTGAAAAATACCAAGCTGCAAATGCTGTTCCGGGGGCAGAATATCCTCGGTTACCGCCATTACCCCGATGATGTGGTGGAGTATTTCGTGCAGAAATCCATTGCCAACGGCATTGATATCCTCCGCATTTTCGATGCGCTGAATGACGCACGCAACCTCACCACCGCAATCCGCGCCGCCAAAAAGGAAGGCGGACACGTGCAGGCGGCTCTTTCTTACACCACCGGCCCCTCCTATACGCTGGAATACTTTGCGGCGTATGCCAAACAGTTGGAGGAGCTGGGGGCGGATTCCATCTGTATCAAGGATATGGCGGGGCTTTTGAAGCCGTATGACGCATATGATTTGGTCAAGGCACTGAAAGAGACGGTCAAGGTGCCGATTCAATTGCACACGCACTACACGGCGGGGCTTGCCTCTATGACGTTGCTGAAAGCCGCGGAGGCAGGCGTGGACGTTGTGGACACTGCCATCTCGCCCTTGTCGATGGGAACCTCGCAACCCCCGACGGAAACAATAGTGGCTACCTTTGCGGGAACGCCGTATGATACCGGGCTTGACCTTGCAAAGCTGGATAAAATCACAAACTATTTTGCACCGTTGCGCGAAAAATATCTGGAGGAAGGTCTGCTTGATCCCAAGGCATTGAAGGTGGATGTCAATGCGCTTTTGTATCAGGTGCCGGGCGGGATGCTTTCCAACCTGATGAGCCAATTGGCACAGGCGGGCAAATCCGACCTGTTGCCCGAGGTGCTTGCCGAAGTACCGCGTGTGCGCGCGGACGTGGGCTATCCTCCGCTGGTGACGCCCTCCTCTCAGATTGTCGGCACGCAGGCGGTGTTCAACATCATCGGCGGCGAACGTTACAAGATGGTGACCAAGGAATTCAAGGGGCTTGTGAGAGGGGAATACGGCAAAACGCCGATGCCCATCGACCCTGCGTTTGTGAAAAAGATTATCGGGGACGAGCCGCTCATCACCTGCCGCCCGGCAGACCTGCTCGCCCCAGAGCTGGATGCGGTGCGTGCGAAGATGGCAGGGTACCTGGAACAGGACGAGGATGTGCTTTCCTATGCCCTCTTTGAGCCTGTGGCAAAGAAGTTTTTTGAGGCGAGAAAAGCCGAAAAGTACGGCATTGATGCCTCGGCGGACGCCGCTCTCGGCGTACACAGCGTGTGAAGGGGCGCGGTGGGGGTGCCTTCCCTGTAAGGCTCCCTCCCGTGGAAAACCCTGCACAAAATGATGGGTCAGACAGTGAAACCCCCCGGCAAGACCGTAAGGTCTGCCGGGGGGGGGGTTGTTTATTTTCAGGGCGGCGCATCGGTCGCCTTTTTTAATCGGCTATGCTGACAAAGGCAACCACAGGGAAGTGGTCGGAGACGTAAACCCCGTCCACGGGGGAATCTTCTACGCGGTAGGATTCGGCTTTGTCGGCGGTAAGATCGGTGAAAATATAATCGATCTTGCTCATCCGCGCCTCCTCATAGGCACCGAATTTATGGAAGGTGCCTGTGATGTCTTCGGTCAGATCCTTGACC
>CAKSPL010000182.1 GCA_934481325.1 uncultured Eubacteriales bacterium
GTTCATACTATCACCAAAGAGGAGCGGCACCGGATACTTTCGCTCCTCAAAGCATTGCCGGTGGAGATTGCGGGCTTCCGCCCGATTGAGGAAGCCATCATCACCAAAGGCGGTGTGGCATTGCCCGAAATCAACCCCGGCACAATGGAATCCAAAAAATGCCGCGGACTGTATTTTGCGGGCGAGGTGCTGGATGTGGACGCCTATACGGGCGGCTTCAATCTGCAAATTGCCTTTTCCACCGCAATCCTGGCGGGGGAGGCGGCGGCAATCGCCGTACAAAACGAAGAAGGGGTGCCGATGCACCCCGGTGAGGAGTAATGATGCAAATTGCCATTGACGGACCGAGCGGAGCCGGAAAAAGCAGTGTTTCCAAGCTGATTGCCAAAAAGCTCGGCATTATTTACGTGGACACGGGTGCGCTTTACCGCACGGTGGGCTACTATGTGAAAAGCCGCGGGATTGCCCGCAACGACAGCGCGGGCATCGTCTCGTGTCTGCCCCATATCGCCATTGAGGTGCGCTACGTCGGGGGCGAACAGCGCGTGTTTCTGAACGGTGAGGACCTCGGCGACCGCATCCGCGAGCCGGAGATTTCCATGTACGCCTCGGCGGTTTCCGCCATTCCCGCCGTGCGGGAATTTCTGCTTGACACCCAGCGCGACATCGCCGCAAAAAACAGCGTGATTATGGACGGGCGCGACATCGGCACGGTCATCCTGCCGCACGCGGATGTGAAGATTTTTCTGACCGCTTCGGACGAGGACAGAGCAATGCGCCGCACAAAAGAGCTGATTGCCAAAGGAATGCAGGTTCGCTACGAGGATGTGTTGCGCGAGATGCGGGAACGGGACGAAAACGACCGCACCAGAGAAACCGCCCCCGCCGTGGCGGCATCCGACGCGATTTTCTTTGACAACTCCGGTATGACCGTGGAGGAATGTGCCGACGCGCTCCTTGCGATTATCCGGGAGCATTGCGGGGAGGGCGCACGCCGATGAAAAGCGCATTTTACGCGATTTTTCACTTTCTGTTTTTCTGGCCGGTCCGCCTGATTTTCCGCATCCGTGTGCGGGGAAGAAAAAACGAGCCGAAGAAAAAGGACGGTCCTTATCTTGTGTGCAGCAATCACCAGTCGGTGATTGACCCGATTGTAATCTGTGCCGCCACCGGGCGGCAACAGCCCCATTTTATGGCGAAAGAGGAGCTTTTCCGTGTGCCGGTGATGGGGCATATCGTCCGCTGGCTCGGAGCCTACCCCGTGGCGCGGGGCAAAAACGACGTCGGCGCGGTGAAAAAGACCGTACATATGCTGGAAAACGGCGTGTCGGTGGGGATGTTTCCGCAGGGGACGCGTTGCCCCGAGCGCGAACCGCGCGATTGCCCGATTAAATACGGCGCGGGGCTGATTGCCGCGCACGCAAAAGTGCAGGTTCTCCCGGTGTATATCGGGATGAAAAATCATAAATGGAAGTTTTTCCGTCGCATCACCGCCGTGGTCGGTAAGCCCATTCCCTTTGCCGATTTTCACTATGAGGAGGGCAAGCCCGGCGAATATGCACGCATTGCGGGGATGATTTACGATGAGGTCTGCCGCCTCGGAGAGGAATCCGGCAAATGAACCGCGCGGGCGAAAACAGCGGGAAACGCGATTTTTCCGCCGCAGGCGTTCCCCCGATGGACGGAGAAGGCGTAAACCGCGTTTCCGTCGCCACCGGCAAGGTTTTCGATCATCCTCCCCTGCCTGCAAGCAATGGGCAACCCCGCAAATGCGTGGTGACCGTGGCGAAAAACGCGGGCTTTTGCCCCGGCGTGCGCCACGCCACCGAAACGCTGGAACAGCGGATTTCCGCCCGCGCCCCCGGGGAACGCATCTTTACACTGGGGCATCTCATTCACAACGAGGATTACCTGCAAATGTTGGAAGCACGCGGGGTGCGCTCCATCGGAATTGCCGATCTGCCCAACCTTGCCGCGGCGGCAACAAAAGAGGCACCGGTCACGGTGCTGGTGCGCGCGCACGGCGTCACGGGGGGGACCGAAGCACTCCTTGCCCGCCTTGGCACAGAGCATCCGTTCTTTACGGCAATCGACTGCACCTGCCCCTTCGTTGCCAAAATTCAGCGCATTGCCACCGAGTATTCCTCGGGCGAGCGGGCGGGGCGGTATGTTTTCCTCTGCATCGGCACGGCAACCCACCCGGAGGTGGGAGGGTTTATGAGCCGTTTTGCGGGCGAGCGGGCGGTGTTTGCCGATTCCGCCGCGCTGGAGGCAGCACTCTTCGCGCAAAATCCGCCCTATTTCGGCGGAAAAACCCCCATTTTGGTGGCACAAACCACGCAAAATGTGTCCGAATGGAAAAAAAGTCAAAAAGTTTTGAAAAAGCACTGTACAAACGCGGTGTTTTTTGATACAATATGTAATGTTACGGATTCACGCCAGGCGGAAGCTGCCGAACTTGCCGGAAAGAGCGACGGGATGATCGTCATCGGCGGGAAAGAGAGCTCCAATACGGCAAAGCTGTGTGCCGTCTGTCGCACTTTTTGCCCGGATACCCTGTGTATCTCGGGATGGGCTGATCTGCCGCTCGTGAAACCGTTTTCATTGACCCATCGCAAAGTGGGTATTGTCGCCGGGGCATCCACCCCGTCGGAAATCATTAAGGAGGTACATAGAATTATGAGCGAACAAGAAAACTTTGCGGAATTGCTGAATGAGAATTGCAAAACTTTAAATACAGGAGATATCGTTACCGGAACCGTGACTCACGTAACCGACACCGAGTTACAGCTTGACCTCGGCACCGGCGTAACCGGCTACATCAAAGCCGAACGCGTGTCTGACGATCCTTCTGTCAAGTTGAAGGAAGCATATCATGTCGGCGACCAGGTTGAGGCAAAGGTCATCCGTGTCAGTGACGTGGAGGGTATGGCGGAGCTGGATAAGCGGCGCGTGGACTCCGGCAAGAACTGGGACAAGATCGTTGCCGCGAAGGACAACGGCGAGATTCTTGAAGCAACCGTTGCGGATGTCGTCAAGGGCGGCGTGATCGTGTTCATCTACGGCACGCGCGTGTTC
>CAKSPL010000183.1 GCA_934481325.1 uncultured Eubacteriales bacterium
GGGTACATACCCTGCCGAAATTCCCCAAGGACACCACCGACCGCAACCGCACCAGTCCCTTTGCCTTTACGGGCAATAAATTTGAATTCCGGATGCTCGGCTCTGCCGCGTCGGTTTCGGGTGCCAATACGGTACTCAACACCGCGGTAGCAGAGGAATTGCGCCAGTTTGCGGATGCGCTGGAGGGCGCCGAAAACTTTGAAACTGCCCTGCACGAGCTCGTGAAAAAGACCATTTCGGAGCATAAGCGCATCATCTTCAACGGGGACGGGTACGATGACTCGTGGGTCAGAGAAGCCGAAAAACGCGGCTTGCTCAACCTCAAAACCACGCCCGAAGCTCTTGCCCATATGATGGACGGAAAAAACGTAGCCCTCTTTACCTCCCACGGTGTACTGACCGAGGTGGAAATGGCGGCACGGCACGAGGTGCGGCTGGAAAACTACTGCAAGGTCATCAATATCGAAGCACTGACGATGCTGGATATGGTGCGCCGCGACATTCTGCCTGCTATGAGTACGTATTCCGCAGAGCTGGCACGGGATGCAAAAGAGAAATCCGCCCTGCTCGGCGATGCCGATATTTCCTATGAAAAAGAAACCGCAAAAAGCCTTTCCGCCCTGCTCGGCTCCGCGTTCCGCAACGCAAAGAAGCTGGAAAGCGACCTGCTCGCCGCCAAATCCGTAACCGACACGGCAGAGCTTGCCGATGTTTACAAGGGGACGATATTGGACGATATGCGTGCTTTGCGCATTGCCGTGGACGAAATGGAAACGATGGCGGCGGCAAACGTGTGGCCCTACCCCACCTACGGCGAACTGCTGTTCGGCGTGTGCTGAGGAGGTGCCGAAATGACAGAGCTTATGGAAGCGATCAACCGCGAGATTTTCGGCGTTTGGTTTCTGATTGCAACCGCACTGGTTTTCTGGATGCAGGCGGGATTTGCGATGGTGGAGACCGGCTTTACCCGCGCCAAGAACACCGGCAATATCCTGATGAAAAATCTGATGGATTTCTGCATCGGCACGGTGGTTTTCATTCTCATCGGGTTCGGATTGCTGTTGGGCGAGGATCTCCTTGGCATCATCGGCAAGCCGGGATTTGATATTTTTACCGATTACGCGAATTTCGATTGGCCGAATTTCGTTTTTAATCTTGTGTTTTGTGCCACTACCGCCACGATTGTATCGGGGGCGATGGCGGAGCGCACCAGATTTCTCTCTTACTGCGTCTACTCTGCGGTCATTTCCGCACTGATTTACCCGATTGAGGCGCACTGGACCTGGGGTGGCGGCTGGCTGGCTCAGATCGGCTTCCACGATTTTGCGGGTTCCAACTGCATTCATATGGTCGGCGGTATCTGTGCCCTGATCGGTGCCGCCATGGTAGGTCCGCGTATCGGAAAATTCGTCCGTAAGGACGGAAAGGTAATCAAGGTCAACGCCTTTCCCGGGCATAACATCACGGTCGGATGTCTCGGAGTATTTATCCTGTGGCTCGGTTGGTACGGTTTTAACGGCGCGGCGGCAACCAATGCCGCGGAGCTTGGCTCCATTTTTCTGACCACCACCGTAGCACCCGCCGTGGCAACAGTGGTGTGTATGATTTTCACCTGGGTCAAATACGGAAAGCCCGATATTTCAATGTGCCTCAACGCCTCGCTTGCGGGGCTTGTGGGTGTAACGGCGGGATGCGATGTGGTAGACGCACTCGGTGCCATCTGCATCGGAGCCGTGTCCGGTGTGCTGGTGGTGTTCGGCGTTTGGCTGCTTGACCACAAATTGCATATCGACGATCCCGTAGGTGCCGTTGCGGTACACTGTCTCAACGGGATTTGGGGTACGCTTGCCGTAGGGCTGTTTGCCACCGATTCCGCCCCTGCCTTTGCACGCGGTTTTGGGGACGGCGTCACCTTCGGTGCCAATCAGATTGCCGGAAAAGGACTTTTCTACGGCGGCGGATTCCGCTTGCTCGGGATTCAGCTTCTCGGAATGTTTTCCACCGCGGCATTTACGGCGGTCACCATTACGCTCTCCTTCCTGCTGATTAAAAAGCTGTTCGGACTCCGCGTTTCGCACGAGGAGGAAATCGAAGGGCTGGACAAGAAAGAACACGGACTGCCGAGTGCTTACGCCGGATTTGTGTTTGAACCGGAAACCTTGCCGGATGACGGCGCGCCGATTACGGTCAGCGGTGATACCCCCGTGGCGGAAGCGGTGGAGGTCAAAGCGATACCGAGCTTTACGGAGCCTGTTTCCGGCGGTGTGAAAATGACAAAAGTAGAAATCATCTGCAAGGAATCCCGCCTGGATGCGCTGAAAAACGCGATGATGTCCATCGGCATCACCGGTATGACCGTTTCCCACGTGATGGGTTGCGGCGTGCAAAAGGGCAAGCCGGAGTTTTACCGCGGCGTGGCGATTGAAGCAACCCTGCTCCCGAAGGTGCAGGTGGATATTGTGGTCAGCAAGGTTCCTGTTTCCGAGGTGGTGGAAACTGCCAAGCGTGTACTTTACACCGGGCATATCGGGGACGGAAAAATCTTTGTCTACGACGTGGAGAATGTCATCAAGGTGCGTACCGGGGAAACCGGTTACGATGCCTTGCAGGATGTGGAATAAATAAAATAAAGCGAGGAAAAAAGAATGCCGGAGCAACAGCAGAAGATCATTATTCTGGATTTCGGCGGTCAGTATAACCAGCTGATCGCAAGAAGGGTGCGCGAGTGTCAGGTATACTGCGAAATCAAGCCGTATACGATGACTGCGGAAAAAATCCGCGAAGCGGCACCGTGCGGAATCATTTTCACGGGGGGGCCGAACAGCGTTTACGAGGAAGGCTCGCCAAAGGTGGACCCCGAAATCTTCAAGCTGGGCATTCCGATCCTCGGCATCTGCTATGGATGCCAGCTGATTGCGCATACTCTTGGCGGCAAGGTCTCCCCTGCCGCAAGTGACTCGGCACGCGAATACGGCAAAACCGAAACCTTTTTCGATACCGACTGCAAGCTCTTCAAGGGGTTGCCGCAAAAAAGCATTACCTGGATGAGCCACGG
>CAKSPL010000184.1 GCA_934481325.1 uncultured Eubacteriales bacterium
TGATAATACAGGCAGATTTTCCCGTTTTTAATGTCTCTGTTCAGCTTGGAAGCAATGCTGTCCTCCGTGGCGCGCAGTAAAATGTTGTCGGATACCAGCATATAATTCTCTCCGCGGGCTTCGCAAGTCCTGCAGATTTCGGTCAGTGCCTCTATATTTTTGGCAGCACTCTTTTTTTTAACGGTTTCCGCCAGCCGGATGAACGGCGCGTAAATTGCCACACCGATTGCCAGCAACAAAACCTGCGCGATACTGCCCGCAACCGAGCCGGTTGCCCGGTACCCGCTGATGACAATCGGCGTGGTCCACGGTACGTCCGTATTCAGAATCGCAGGGATGATGCCGACGGCGGTACCAAGATACGCTATGCTGTACAAAACAAGCGGCGTCAGCACAAAGGGGATTGCGTAAATCGGATTAAATACAATCGGCAAGCCGAAAATCAGCGTTTCATTGATATTGAAAAGTGCAGGCAACGCCGAGAGCTTGCCAAGATGCCGGTTTTTGCGGTTGCTGCTGAACAGCAACAGCACAATCAGCAAACAAACCGTAGTTCCGCACCCGCCCATCAGCACAAAGGTATCAAAAAACGGTTTGGTGGCAATATGGCCGTTCCCCACGGCAAATGCACCCTCGGCAGATGTCAGCAGGCTGTCAAATACGTTGGAGCCGTGTATCCCGAAAAACCAAAGTGCGGAAATCAAGAACATCATCAGAAAACCGCCGAAAAAGCCCGGACCGATTTTCTCAAAGGGTTTTTTGAGAATCAGAATCACCAAATCGTTGAAATTGACGATTCCCGGAATCAGATTGATCAATGTCGCCGCGCAAACCGAAAGGAACAGGCAGCAAACGAAAGGTACAATCGCGTAAAGTCCGCTCTCAAACACCGTGGCGTGATCGCGCAGGCGATTCCGGCAAAACAGGGAGTCGAACGCAAAAAACAGCCACGTGCAGATCAGGGAAATCAACAGTGCCGAAAAAATGTTTGCCATCCTGGTATAAAGCAAAAAACTGACCCTACCCGAAAACACATCCGGCCCCATAAACCCGAAATAACAGGCAAGAGAAGATATCACTGCCAGCACGCGTGTGTCCGAACGGGTGGACTTTCGTTGCGCCTCATAATAAGAAAGTGCCAGCACAAGGTAGATTGCGGCAACGCCGTAAGTGGCATTATAAATCAGATCCGATATCTGTCGGAGCCTTCCGCCCGCCGCCGTTCCGATAAACTCCTGCACGGCGGCAATCGGAAAGTATTCTATGGAAAGCGCAAACGCGCCGACCATAAATACGGGAACCAGATAAGTAAACGCCTGTTTTACGGAGGAGGAAACGAAGCGCATTTCGTTCCGCACCGACTCCGCAGACAAACCGCGAAATATGTTTTTCATCGAAACCCTTTCGTCGGGGAAAACGGTTGCCGGAGCAATGCCGGGCAACAAAAAAACATCTTCCGCCGCGTATGATATTTTTATTTTACCACTCTTTTATTACAATAGGATTGTCAAGGCTTTACAAATCCGTGGAAAATACGACAGTTTGAACAATTAAAAAACGCCGGTCAATGCAATGCATCAACCAGCGCATTTGCTGTGGTGCGAGAGACGGGACTTGAACCCGTACGGTGTAAACCACACGCCCCTCAAACGTGCGCGTCTGCCAGTTCCGCCACTCTCGCGTGGCAACATTGTTATTATACTCAAAGCGGGCAGATTTGTCAAGGGGGTTTTCCGATTTTTTGGGAGTTTTTTATTTTTCGTCACGATTCGCGCCGTTTTTTCAAAATTCCAATTTTTAATTATAATATTCCATTTTATCAATCAAATATTACAACGTTCGTTTCCGATTTTCTGATTTTTTGACCGTTAAAACCATTTCGGCAAAGAAACTGCATTTCTCGGCAAGCGAGCAAAGTTGAAATACGGTAAAAGATCACTGAGCTTAATCGGTTGCGGCTCCGGGATGAGGTTCAATGCGGCGGCAAGCGCACCGATGACCGGTTCCGGACTTGGATAACTTGTCCGCACGCGTTCCATACAGCCGTCCCCATCCCGCTTGGAAAGGCGACGCCCTGCCGCATCGGTCAGGAGCGGGATATGTGCGTATACAGGCGTGGGAAACCCAAACAGGCGTTGCAACCAAATCTGCCGCGGGGTACTGGACAGCAGGTCATTTCCGCGCACAATTTCAGTCACACCCGAAAGCCCGTCATCCACCACTACCGCCAGCTGATAAGCATAGACCCCATCGGAGCGGCGCACCACAAAATCGGAACAGTCTTTTTCCAGGTTTTCCGAATAGGTGCCGGCAAGCAGGTCGTGTACGGTTATAGTCTCGTCGGGAACGCGCACACGCCAAGCAGGGCTACGCCCCGCGGGGGCGGGAATGCCCTCCATAAAACGCCGCAGGCACCGTCTGTCATAAAGCACCTGTCCATCCGAAAGGTGCGGTGCGCTGGCGGCGTGCAATTCCGCACGGGAGCAATAGCAGGGATAGAGCAAACCGTCCTTGCGCAGGCGTTCAAAATAGGTTTCGTAAATCGGAAATCGCTCGGACTGAAAAAGCGGCTCGTCGTCAAAGGTAATGCCGAGATAAGCAAGATCGTCCAGCATCCGTTTGGTGTTTTCCCCCATATAGGGGCAACGCGCCGCATCCAAATCCTCCACACGAAGCAGCATCCGCCCGCCCCGGCTTTTTACGGAAAGCCACGCGACCATCGCGCACATCAGGTTGCCGAGATGCAGGCGTGCGCTGGGAGTGGGCGCAAACCGCCCCACGGGGGGTGTCCGATTTTCTTTCATAGGCGGCTCCTTTTCTTCAACGCCGTGCGCTGTTCCATTTCGCGTTGCTGCGGCGGTGGCTTGTGTGGATGATGTAGAGACGAAAAATTCCGTGGGCAAGGGCAGGGGCGACGGCATTAGCAGATACCGCGGAAAATCGACAAGGGTGATGACACGGCGGCGTTATCAGATGCCGCGGGAAATCGACAAGGCTGATTATGCGGCGGTATTAGCGGATGCCGCGGGAAATCGGCAAGGGTGATGAC
>CAKSPL010000185.1 GCA_934481325.1 uncultured Eubacteriales bacterium
ACGTGACGGGTACCAACATCATCACCAAGGATGAGAAGGGCAACTCCGTTTTCCGCTTTGAGCCCGGTCCGATTTTCGCCAACCTGGTGCTGGCGGACGAAATCAACCGTGCCACGCCGAAAACGCAGTCGGCACTGCTGGAGGCTATGCAGGAGCATACCGTAACGGTAATGGGCGTTTCCCGCAAAATGAAGGAGCCTTTCTTCGTGCTTGCCACGCAGAACCCGATTGAGCAGGACGGCACCTATCCTCTGCCCGAGGCGCAGATGGACCGTTTTATGTTCAAACTGGTGGTTTACAACCCGTCCCTGGATGAGTTGAAAGGCATTGTTTCGATGACGCAGAAAACGATGGCGGAAACCGCCGAGGTTGCCTGCAACGCGGAGCAATTGCTTGCGATGAGAGAAACAGCCAATCAGATTCCGGTAGCCGACGAGGTGCTGACCTTTGCAATGACGCTGATTTCCGGCACGCACCCCGACAGTGAGTGCGCCACCGAGGCGGCAAAGAAATACGTGCGTCTCGGTTCCTCTCCCCGTGGCGGTCAGGCTTTGATTTCCGCCGCCAAGGTGCTGGCACTGATGAACGGCAGATTCAACGTATCCTATTCCGACATCGCGTCCCTCGCGTTCCCGGTTCTGCGGCACCGTATGAAGATGAACTTTGAGGCGATTGCGGAACGCGTTTCCCCGGATGAGGTCATCCGGATGATTCTGGAAGAGGTCTGCAAAAAGTGCAACGTGCGCTTGGAGCGCGGAATTCTCAACACTGCCGAAACAGGAGATAACAAGAAAAATAAATGAAAGGTTCCTATTTGAACGACGAATTTTTCAGCCGGTTGGAGTCCCTTGCGCTGAACCTGCGCAAGGACCTCGGCGGATATTTCGGCGGTAAGCATCTGGTCAGCACCTACGGTCAGACCGTGGAATTTGCCGATTACAGAGAATATATGCTTGGCGACGATATCCGCCGGATCGACTGGAATCTTTTCAGCCGTTTCGAGAAATACTTCATCAAGCTGTTCACCGATGAACGCCAGATGCACGTGCAGATTTACCTGGACTGCTCCGGCTCTATGGGCAAGGTCAACCCCAAAAAGGGAGCGTACGCGATTGCGGTTGCCGCCGCAATCGGGTACCTTGCCATTCACAATATGGATAAAGTGTCCTTTCATCTGATCAAGGGAAATGTTGCCGAAAACCCGTTCGGCACGATCGTGGGGAAACAGGCTTTTTTCCGCGCGATGAACACCCTTGATCAAATTGAATTTGAGGGCGACGCCAACATTTCCTCCGCTATCATCGGCAACCCCACCACGGGTACGGGTGACGGACTCAGTGTCATCGTTTCCGACTTCTTCTCGGACGAGGACTGGCGGCGCGGCGTGGACTATTTATTATATAAAAAGAAGCAGATTCTGCTTACCCAGGTATTTTCACCCGAGGAAGTGGACCCCTCTTATACCGACAGAGTGAATCTGATTGACTCCGAGTCAACCGATATGGCTGACCCCAGAAATATGAAAATCCGGATCAATAAGTCTATGCAGCTTGCCTTCCGGGAAGCGGTAGACGCCTTTTACGCCGACATCAGGGATTTCTGTAAGAGACGAGATGCCGGTTTTATTGCGTTGAACTGCGAAAAACCGATTGAAAGAGAGTTGTTCTCTGAACTGCTGAAACGAGGTACCGTGTCGTGAGATTACTCCTTCCCTTAGGGTTGCTCGGTCTCGCCGGAATCATTGCGCTGATTATCATTTACATCATCAAGCCGAACTATCAGCAAAAACTGATTTCCAGCACCTTTATCTGGAGGCTGAGCTTAAAATACAAAAAACGCAAAATACCGCTGAGTAAATTGCGTAATATTATCCTGATCGCCTGTCAGGTGCTGATCATCACGGCAATCACGCTGATCCTCTCCAAAACCGTTTTTGTTCTGGAAGAGCAGACCGACCAATCCGAGGTGATTCTGATTATCGACTCCTCCGCCAGTATGCGTGCAGGGGATCTTGCCGATACCCGCTATGACCGCGCGGTAAAGGCTGCAATCAAACAGGCGCAGGAAACCTTTGACGCGGACGGGCTGGTTTCGGTCATCCTTGCGGAAAAGGAAAACGCCTTCCTTGCAGAGCGTGCCGCGACCGATTCAAGAGCCTCGGTCATTGACGGGCTGAACGCCCTGTTGGACGAGGACACGCAATGCTCCTTTTCCACGGCGGATATCCCCTCGGCAGTTGCACTGACCGACCGGGTTCTCAGCCTGAATCCTTCCGCCAAAATCTTTCTGTACACCGATCAGTCCTACGTCCACCTTTCCGATAACATCAGTCTGGTCAACGTGACCGACCGCTCGGAATGGAACGCGGCAATTCTGAACGCCACGGCTACCTTTGAGGACAACTACTACACTTTCCGCATTGACATTGCCTGCTACGGGCGGGATATGGATATCACACTGAATATGGAAATCTTCGGCATCAACGCCGCAGACAGCGAGGATACTGCCTCAGGCAACCTGAAGCTGGAGCAGACCGTGTCCTGCATTGCCGATCAGGTCAATACCGTGATTTTCAAATACGTGCCGGATGAGAGCCTGAGCGAATTTGAGGACAATCTGCCCGAAAATTCCACCTTTTACAGACTCTCCGCCGACGAGCGCGCATACTCCTATCAGTCGGTACATATCACCATTGATACAGAGGACTCCCTGGAGCTGGACAACAGCTTTGAAATTTACGGCGGTCTCAAGCAGCTGATCCGCGTACAGTATTACAGTGACGGCACGGACCCCGGAAGCGGCGAATCGCTGAGCCCCAACGTGTTTTTCCAGGAAGTGTTTGCCGCACTGAAAAAGGTATACGCAGGAAAATGGGATATTCAGATTACCGAGGTCAAAAAAGGCGGTGCTTACGCCAACGAGGGCTTTGATTTCTACATTTTCGAGCATACGATGCCGAAAGAATTGCCGACCGACGGTGTGGTGCTTCTCGCAGATCCTACCACCGATATGCCTGCCGGCTCCGGAC
>CAKSPL010000186.1 GCA_934481325.1 uncultured Eubacteriales bacterium
TCTGCCGATCAGTCTGCCGGTTTCAAACGCGGCCTCGTTGTCTACGGGAATAATTTCGTCATAAACGGCCGTGTCCAGAATTTTCGGCACAAAGCCCGCGCCGATACCCTGAATTTTGTGTGCGCCCGCCACCCCGGTGGAAAGCACTGCCGAGGTTGCCGGCTCCACGGCAACAACGCGGATTGCGGGATTTTTGGATTTGAGATATTGCCCTACCCCGGTGATGGTGCCGCCGGTGCCGACGCCTGCCACAAAAAAGTCCACCTTGCCGTCGGTGTCGGCGTAAATTTCGGGGCCTGTCGTTTCAAAGTGTGCCTTCGGATTGGAGGGATTGACAAACTGACCCGGCACAAAGGCGTGCGGAATTTCTTTTGCCAGTTCGTCGGCTTTTTCGATTGCGCCTTTCATCCCTTTGGCACCTTCGGTCAGCACCAATTCGGCACCGTATGCCTTCATCAGTTGGCGACGCTCCACCGACATCGTTTCGGGCATCACGATGATGACACGGTATCCGCGCGCGGCGGCAACCGAGCAAAGCCCGATTCCGGTATTACCGGAGGTTGGTTCGATGATTACGGAATCCTTTGTCAGCACACCCGCCGCCTCCGCATCGTCCAGCATCGCTTTGGCAACCCGGTCTTTGACCGAGCCCGCGGGATTGAAATATTCCAGCTTGGCAAAGATTTTAGCTTTCAGCTGAAATTTCTTTTCGATATGCGTCAGTTCCAGCAGCGGTGTTTTGCCGATCAGTTGATCGGCAGAGGTGTAAATGTTAGCCATTAGAATCAACTCCTTTTATAAAATGAAGCAAAAAGTGGGAAAAAGCAGAAAATCGGCATAAACAGTGGGATTCCGGCGGATCAATGCTTTTTATCTTGCCAGATAATTGGAACAGAAACACAAAAATGAATATATAATTGGAAAATGAATAGTATAAAAATGGAATATTCACAATTAAAATATGGAAAATCGAAACCGCTGAAAATTTAACCCACCTATTAGCTTGGTAGTATTATAGCGCGATTTTTTAGGTTTGTCAATAGGTGCGCGATAAAACGAGGTTGCGGAAGTGTCCGTGTTTTTGAGCGATACTATTATGATCGATTTCTTAAAAATGATAATAGTAGTTTGAAAATATGGTTAGGACAGAGAATCCGCCGGTATCGTGTGGAAAAAGGTTGGAGCCAGGAAAAGCTGACAGAGCTTGCAGGATGCCACCCTACCTATGTCGGGCAGGTGGAGCGCGGCGAGAAGAATATCACCGTTGAAAACGCCGCGCGCATTGCCACTGCGCCGGGTGTACCGCTCTCCCGTCTGTTTGAATTGTCGGAGGAGATTACCGGGGAGTCCGTGCCTTTTCGGTGCTATGAGTTGATTGCCGCGCGAAGTGCCGCCGCGCAGGAACGCCTGCTGCATATTCTGACCGAAACCGTGATGCTGTTGGAAGAATCATAAATTTATCAAATCTCAAAAAGCAAGCCCCGGCAAATTTTCTGCCGGGGCTTGCTTTTGAAAAGCGGCGGCGGGTCCGGGACTCCTTGCCGCTTTGAAAAACCGCCGTGCCGCTATTCTGCAAAGGAAAGGGGAAAGAGACGGTATGCAACCGCCGGGATGACTCTTACGTGACGTCGGTAAGAAGCCCCGACCGCACGATGAGGTGCGGACGGGGCTTTTTTGCGAAAATTTGCAAGGGTGTATTATTCCCACTCAATGGTGCCGGTGGGTTTCGGGGTGAGGTCGTAAAGCACGCGGTTGACGCCTTTGACCTCCGCGGTGATGCGGGCGGTAATGTGGCAGAGCAGGGCAAAGGGAATGTCCTCTACGGTGGCGGTCATCGCGTCCTTGGTATTGACGGCGCGGATAATCACCGGCCAGTCATAGGTGCGGGCACCGTCCTTTACGCCGGTGGATTTGAAATCCGGTACGACGGTGAAATACTGCCAGACCTTGCCGGCAAGCCCGTTTTTGGCAAATTCCTCGCGGAGAATCGCATCCGACTCGCGAAGGGCTTCCAGCCGGTCGCGGGTGATGGCACCGAGACACCGCACGCCGAGCCCCGGACCCGGGAAGGGCTGACGGTAAACCATCTGATCGGGCAGTCCCAGCTCTTTGCCGACCACGCGCACCTCATCCTTGAACAGGAATTTAAGCGGCTCCACCAGCTCGAATTGCAGATCCTCGGGCAGTCCCCCTACGTTGTGGTGTGCCTTAACGGGGCCGCTTTCCAGAATATCGGGATAAATAGTGCCTTGGGCGAGGAAACGGATGCCGTCCAGCTTGCGTGCTTCCTCCTCGAACACGCGGATAAATTCCGCGCCGATGATTTTGCGTTTCTGCTCCGGCTCCGCAACGCCTGCAAGCTTGTCAAGAAAGCGGTCTGTCGCGTCCACATAGACAAGATTGGCGTTCATCTGCTTGCCGAAAACCTCAATCACCTGTTCCGGCTCTCCTTTGCGGAGCAACCCGTGGTTGACGTGTACGCAAACCAGCTGTTTGCCAACGGCTTTGATCAGCAGTGCCGCAACAACCGAGGAATCCACGCCGCCGGAGAGTGCCAGCAGAACCTTTTTGTCGCCGATCTCGGCGCGCAGAGCCTGCAACTGCTCGTCAATAAATGCTTTTGCCAGCGCGGGGGTGGTGATGCGTTCCATACTTTCGGGTCTCTTGTTGTTCATATCCCGTCTCCTTATGTTTGACAAAATCCGCGCTTTTTTCGCGCGTACAGACACAGTATAGCATATTTTGCGCGGTTTGGCAAGGGGCGGTGTGCTTTTTCATCTATGGCAGACGGGGCGATAACCCGATTTGACAAGCGGAACAAAAAATTTCGCGCCAAGGGCAAAACGGGAGGGCAACCGCCGGGGGGGGCGGCTTGGGTGCGGTGAGTGGGCGGCGCGCGGGGTAGGTAGATACGGGGCGAGTAGACGGAATGGGGCGTGACGGTTGACGTTGGGGGGCGTGGGTGCGGGGCGAGTGTGCGGAGCGCAGGGC
>CAKSPL010000187.1 GCA_934481325.1 uncultured Eubacteriales bacterium
TTTGTGTCAGATCTGCGAGCTCTGACTGCTTCTGATCCAGCTCGTTTTGGTAGGAGTCAAGCTCTGTCTGTTTTTCCGCCAAAAGGGCGCGCCTGACGTCAAGCTCCTTCTGTCCTGCGGTCAATTCCGCGTATTTTTCATCCAGCGTTTTCTGATGCTCCGCCAGCTCCGCACGCTTTTCGTTCAGCGTGTTTTTCGGTGCGGTTACCAACTCGTCATAGCGGACCCCTGCGCGCTCGGCAAGCAGGGCTTCCACCTGCTCCCGCACCGCGTCCACTGCGCTTTTATAGGAGTCGGAGTAAATTTCCCCGCCCTCGTTTTGCAGCTTCAGGTAAATCTCGGTATAATAATCCATCCGGAACGACTCCGGCAAAAGGTACACGAAGCCGGAAACCGAACCGCTCCCGAGTGCGGTGGAGCCGCGCTCAAAATTGATATAATTCGGACTGTTCATCAGCCCTACCACCAAAAAGGTATCGGTAGAAAACCGCTCTCTGACCTCCTCGGGATTGCCTGCGGAAAGGAGAAAGACTTTGCCGATCATAGAGGAGGAAAAATAGCGCGCATCAAGCAGGCATTCCCCTGCTTTTTCGGGCATTCTGCCCTCCCGCAGGTCGGGAAGGTTCATATTTTCCGTCAGAGAATGCGCGTGAAACACCCGCTCGGTACTCCCCACCTCTGCCATAACGTCGGTGCTGTAAGCACCCTCGGCACTCCCGATTCCGTCAAGCCCCCGGAAAGCCGCCACATCCTCCCCGGTCAGCCCCAGCGTGCTGATCAGGCGATAATCATAAAGGCGCAGCTCGCGCAGATACCCGTCCGTTGTGCGCACCAACGCCTCTTTGGTGACGCGAAGTCCCGCAAAAAAGCCGACACCGAGCGCAATAATGGCAAGAATGGCAAGATAACGCCCGATGGATTTACGGATGGTACGAAAAAGAGATCGTATCAGCATAGCCTCACCACTCAATCTCTTCCACGGGTGTGACCGTTTCGTTGCGGTGTTCGCTTACCACCGTGCCGTTTTTCACTGAAATCACCCGATCCGCCATAGCGGTCAGCGCACTGTTGTGCGTGATAATAATCACGGTCATCCCGGTTTCCCGGCTGGTATCCTGCAAGAGCTTCAGAATCTGCTTGCCCGTAACGTAGTCCAGCGCGCCCGTCGGCTCGTCGCACAACAGCAGCTTCGGGTTTTTTGCCAGCGCACGCGCGATGGACACCCGCTGTTGCTCCCCGCCCGAGAGCTGGGAGGGGAAGTTTCCCGCCCGCTCCGCCAATCCCACACGCGCGAGAATTTCCTCGGGCTTCATCGGGTTTTTGCAGATTTCGGTTGCCATTTCTACGTTTTCCAGTGCCGTCAGATTCTGAATCAGGTTATAAAACTGAAACACAAAGCCCACGTCATACCTACGGTAGGCGGTCAGCTGCCGCCCGCTGAGAGCGGAAATATCCCGCCCGTCAATCCGGACACTCCCCGATGTCAGCGTATCCATCCCGCCGAGAATATTGAGCAGTGTGGTTTTCCCCGCGCCGGAGGGACCCACAATCACACAGATCTCCCCCCGATCCACGGTAAAGCTCGCATCCTTCAGGGCATTGATACGCACCTCGCCGGTTCCGTAAACCTTATTGACTCGGCAAAATTCTACAAAATGTTCCATCGGTTTCTCCTTTGCAAACCCGAAAAAGCCCGGTTTTCCGGGCTTTTTGCGAACGCGGGCTTTTATTTTCTTATTTGACAATAAAGCGATCCAGTCCTGCCAGCACCTCGTCCGCATCGTCCGAATGGACGGTCAGCGTGATCGGGGAAAGCAGGTCAAGGCTGAATATACCCATAATGGACTTGCCGTCCACCACATATCTGCCGGATTGCAGGTCAATATCCGCATCGGTTTTGGCAACGATGTTGACAAAATCACGCACATCCGCAATGGTCGAAAGTCTGATCTGTACACTCTTCATAATGTTTGGTTGTATGATATGCGTGCATATCATACCCTTTCTGAAAATTTACGCTCGCTTTCAGGGTCACCCGCGGGGGCAAAGGAGCGCATACAGCAAGCTCCCGCAGGGGCAAAGACTTTTCAGATGATTCTGCTCGTCGTCACACTGTCGGAGGAAAGCAGTGCCTCCTTCATCCCGGCATATTCGCGGCACGCATCCGGGTTTTCCACTCCCATCGCATATTTGATGTAATCATACAGGACGTCCGCCACCAACCGGGACGGAATCCGCGCGGAAACCGAATGCTGGGGCGAGATATTGAACCACAAGCCGCTTACCGGCTCCTGCCCCGCCGACAGTGCCGGCTGAACATAGTTGAAATTCAGGTGGCGGAAATTGTTTTTGTCCCAGAAATAAAGATATTTCTTAATCTCCGCCCTGCTGTATTCCGGAGAATCGATTTCACAGCAGATGTAATCCAGCGGCTTGCGGCTCATCCGGTAAGCATCCTCCGAGAGAACGGTGGAGATATGCTTGTATAACATCGTGCCGATGCCGCCGGATTGCAGGTCGCTTCTCACTGCCAGAAATTCAATCACGCCGGTATTGCTCTTTTTGAAATAATCGAACACACCGCCCGCAATCACGCGCCCCGTATCATCCTTGGCAAGGATGATATGATAACGGTACGCGGTGGCATCCTCGGCAAGCCGGAGGTATTTCAGGAAGTTGTCAAAGCCCTCCCGCTCGTTGTCATCCGGAAACGCCGCCATATAAATATCCGTATAGAATTGCCCGAAATCGGAAACCGTGTTCTGATCCAGACAGGAAACCTCCACGTATTCGAGCTTTTTGCCGGGAGAAAAGAACTCGTCATACGAGGCGAAAACCTCCGCGGGTGAATATTTGGGCTCCATTATCACATTCTCTTTCAGAAGATTGCCGAAGGCGGTGCCGGAATTCATCACGTCGTAGTATTTGCCGATGCACTCCGTGGCAATTTTATCGTTCATCGCTCAAACGAACCGATATTTTCT
>CAKSPL010000188.1 GCA_934481325.1 uncultured Eubacteriales bacterium
GGGAAACCGCCGCCGTAAAGTTTGGCACGCACCCGCCGTATCCGTTTGACAAACCGCGCCGCCTGTGCTATACTGGCAAACGGCGACCCGAGGTCGCCGCCGCGGGGTTCCCCCCGCCGCGCGGGGTTGTGCGTTTGATTTTTGCCATCCCCGCAAAAATCGCGGGGTTGTGCGGTCCCATTCCGCCATCCCCGCGCACATTCGCGGGTATGGCGGAATTGGCAGACGCATAAGATTTAGGATCTTACGCCGCACGGCGTGCAGGTTCGACCCCTGTTACCCGCACCAGTACAAAAAAGAAAAGCCGCAATGCGGCTTTTCTTTTTTTGCGGGCATAAGGAGGAAATTCTTTTGCGGGGAGAGGGGCGGAACGCAAAAAGCGCGGCACCGTTATACGGTGCCGCGCAAAGGGATGAGGAATCACAGCCCGAAGGCGACCTCAATGTCGCGCACTTCTTTATCGGAGAGCTTCACCACGGGCGCACCGACTGCGGCACAGGACACCAGCGACCGCGCGCTGTATTCCAGCACTTCCAGATGGTCGTAAGCGGCAAGCAGAGAGGTGCCGCAGGAAATTACGCAATCCCCTTTCACAATCGCCACGGGGTTTTTGGGCGACAGGGCGGCAAGTGCAGCGTCCGCATCCGTGAGAAGCGACAGGAACGGCAATACCGGCACGTTTTTAAGCTGAATGTAGCTCTCGGGAATCAGGCGTGCGTCAAACACGGCGTCGGTATGTGCAAACGCCATGATATTCGGGCACCGGGCAATCATCACCGCCTTAAATTCGGGGTACTTTGCATAGAGCTTTTTGCAGAATTCCGCATACCGTGAGGGGGTTTTTCCCGCTTCCACGGCTCCATCCGCCACGCGCACCAGCTCCTCGGGGGTATTGGTCAGCGCGTCGTTTTGCTCCTTGGTGATTATCTGCGAGCCGTCGGCAAGCCGTGCGGAGGTCACCCCGTCCACCGATGTGAAAAGCTGTAAGCCGTAAGCGCGGCTGTTCATCCGGCAAACGGCATTGCGCAGGTCAATTTCCTCCGCCGTGGGAGTGTATGCGGGCAATGCCGCATATTCCGGCGCGCGGAATGACGCATAACGGGCAAGCTCCTCCCCGGTCAGCCCTTTCGGGGTCTTGCCGAGCGTGGCGGCGGCAATCTGCACCCTTGCCGTGAAATCCAGCGTTTCAAACATCCGGAATGCCTCGTGCATTGTGGGCGCACCGATCACCACGCCGTGATTTTCCAGCATTACGGTGTTGTAGCCCTTTGCAAATTCCGCGGAAATGTAATCCCCGAGCGTCTGACTGCCGGGGATGGCGTAGGTCGCCATCGAAATTTTGCCGCACAGTCCCGTTGTATCCGGCAAAAGCGTGGTATCGGGAATCAACCGCATCAGCGAAAACGCCACCAGGGGGGTGGGATGCGCGTGCAATACGGCACGCAATTCCGGGCGCACGCGCCGCACCGACAGATGGAACGGATATTCCACCGAGGGGCGGTTCTTGCCGACAAAGCTCCCGTCGGGAAGCACCTGCATTACGTCGTCTCTCGTAAGGTTCCCCTTATCCACGCCCGTGGGGCTGATCCAAAGGACATCGTTTTCATCCATAATCGAAAGATTTCCGCCGGAGGTGGTGGTCATTCCGTGATAGTACAGGCGGTTCATCGTGGCAACGATCTCATCCGCCGGGTGATGGTAAGGATAGCTCATACTGCGCCCTCTTTCTCGTTTTTTGGTACTTTTTATTATACAAAAAAACGCCGCTCCTGTCAATCACAGCATAAAAATCGGCGTTTTTTGCAAAAAATCGGGCGTTTTTTGCTCCGGCGCAGAATACCTCCGCGCGTACAGTGATACCGGAATGTTTTCCCACGGTACGCCCCCATTACAGCAAAAACATCCCGTTGCGCACCGCATTGCAGGAAAAATTCCCCGTTGCGCACCGCATTGCAGGAAAAATTCCCTGTGGCGCACCGCATTACAGGAAAAATTCTTTGTTGCGCACCGCATTACAGGAAAAATTCTTTGTTGCGCACCGCATTACAGAAAAACTTCCCCGTTACGCACTGCATTGCAGGAAAAATTCCCGGCGGCAGTTTTTCTTTGTGCGAAAGGTTTTGAAAGGGGTCAAGGGGGTGCCTTGCAGGGAAGGCACCCCTTGCGCATCCCCCGCATCCCCCGCGTCTCCGCGCGTTTACCGGGTGCGCACCATTGCTTCGAGGCACACGGTATCGCCTTTTTTGGTGCGGAAGTAATACACGCCGCTCCCGCCGTCCGCCCGTTCCACGCGCACCGTGTCACCAAACGCCGCCTCGCGGCAATAGAAAAGTGACATCCCGCACACGGTGGTGTGCAGGGGGTCGGGCAGGAAATCGCATAACATATTGGGGTATTTTGTGTTATTCATATGAAAATTAAAGTCGGTATCGGCGTAAGAAACCCGCCGCTCCCCCACCGTTTCAAACTGCAAATCCGCGCCCACGCGAAAGCGAAGCGGCGTTTCGGTTTTCTCCTCCGGCTCGTCCCCGAAGGCAACACAGGGGGACTCGGCAAGGGTCAGGAGTGACCTGTCCGCCAGCCGCACCAACGCCCAGTGAGACGCCCCGCGCGCCACCAATTCCCCACCCCTTGAAATGCGGAACCCGCGGCGGAAAAGCACGCCGTGGCTGGCAGAGGTAAAGGTTTCCACGCTGATTTTTTCATAGGCGTGTACCGGGGCAAGCAAATCAAACGACACGCGGGAAAGCAGGAAGGCAAGCCCCTTTTCCTCGTGCAGGGTATCCAGTGACCGCCCCGCCGCCTCAAACTGGCGGTTGGCGGTTTCCTGCATAAACATCAGCATTCCGCCGGGGCTGACCCGCCGCCCGGCGTCGGTAT
>CAKSPL010000189.1 GCA_934481325.1 uncultured Eubacteriales bacterium
GTATCCGACCAATGCCACCCTGCTGATTGACACCTATAACGTAATGGAATCCGGGCTTCCCAATGCCATTCGTGCCTTTAAGGAAGTCCTTTTGCCGAAGGGAATTACCAAATGCGGTGTGCGCATCGACTCCGGCGATATCGCCTACCTTTCCTGTAAAATCAGGGAAGTGTTGGACGCGGAAGGGCTGACTGACTGTATTATCGTTGCCTCCAATTCACTGGACGAATATATCATCCGGGGGCTGTTCCATCAGGGCGCAAAGGTGGATGCCTTCGGCGTGGGCGAGCGTCTGATCACCGCAAAAAGCGACCCGGTATTCGGCGGTGTGTATAAGCTGTGCGCCGTGGAAAACGAAAACGGCGAAATCGTGCCGAAAATCAAACTGAGTGAAAACGTGGGCAAAATCACCACGCCGCACTTCAAAAAAGTATACCGCCTGTTCGGAAGAGACACCGGAAAAGCGGAAGCAGACCTTGTCTGCGTGTACGATGAAACCGTGGACGATACCAAGCCCTTGGAAATTTTTGATCCGGAAAACACCTGGAAAACCAAAACGCTGGAAAATTTCCGCGCGGAGGAATTGCTGGTCAAGATCTTTGAAAACGGGAAGCAGGTTTACACTCTGCCCACGCTCAAAGAAATCCGTGTACACAGCAAGGCATCGCTGGAAAGTATGTGGGAGGAGGTCAAACGCTTTGACAACCCGCATAACTACTACGTAGACCTTTCCGAGAAGCTCTGGAACATCAAATATTCGATGATTAAGGAACAGCGGCATAAAAAGTAATACGAAAGCGGGGGCGGGGTTCACCGCCCCCGCTTTTTAGAGGTTCAGAATTTCTTTTGCCCGTGCGGCATTTTCGCTGTCTCCCACAAAGTAATACACGGTTTTTCCGTTCCGTCCGCAAAGGGCATTTTCAAACCGTGAAAAATCCTCATCGGCATCCTCGGTGGGATAAAGACGGGCAAGAGACGCGCGGGATTCCTTTTCGGTTTCAAGATACGAGCGCACTGCACGCTCCATTTCCGCGGCGTCTTTCTCGTTCTCCATCCGAAAAACACCGAATTCCGTTGTCGGAGCCGTGCCGGAGCTGTAAACCGCCCGTTCGGCGGGGGCGGGCGCATCCGAAAAATTCAGCAGATAAAAATCATCGTCCGCCGAAATCAGCACACCTCTTGCCGAAAGATTTTCCCTGATGTGTTCGGCAAGCGCGGCGGCACCTGTTTCGTTGTCCGCGGATCGCGCACAGGCGCAAAGCAACAGGCAACATACCAACAAAAGGGGTAGTATTATTCTCTTCATATTCAACCTCCAAGCGAGGGCGCAAGCTCCGAAAGATGGCGCAGAATAACCTCATATGCCGCGGTGTTCAGGTGAATCCCATCCTCGCTGTACACATATTTTTCGGAAAGGTAGCCCTCATCATCCTTTAAGATTGCATTGTTGTCCGCAAACAAGAGTCCGCGCTCCGCCGCCAGGGTACGGATGGTTTCGTTGGCGCAATCCACCATTTCATTGGTGATGGCGGCACAGCCCCGTCCCACCGGGAAAATCGCACCCGCAATCACGCGCGTTCCGGGTGAAGCGTCCGCTACCGCGTCCAGCAGTTTTTCATAGCATCGGCGAAAGCTCTCCGGCTTGTCCCGGTAGTAATACACACCGTAATCAATCCCGAGTGTAATCAACAGATACTCCGGCTTTCGTTGCCTTAAAACCTCTGCAATCGTTTTTTCCTCTCCGTCCTCTGGATCCACGATTTTTGCGGCGGTAATTTTAGGGTCCAGATTCAGATATCGGTTTTTTGCGGCAAGAATATGATTTTTCGGGATTTCCGGCGCACGCGAGGACATATGCGCGGTGATGGAATCCCCGAGAAAATACAGCTTTTGCAAAAATTCTTCGCCTGTCATTTCCTCCGCCGCCACAGGCGTATCGGTTGCGGAACCGGTAATTTCAGCGCGCTTCTCCGGCTTTCCGCAGGCACCGAATAAAAAAAGAAACGAAAAAAGCAATAAAAAAATACGGTTGTTTCGCATTAGAATTCTCCTTGCAATACAACCGTATTGTTTCCGTTTATTTTTTGGTATATACGCCCGTGTATTCCGTCTCATCCCGACGAACGCGGCGCGCGCGTGCCGAAAAAATCAGCAAAGGAATCATAATCGCCGCATACAACGCGGTAAATACAAAAAACAACACAAGCCCCTGTGACGAGGTGCTTCCGCTACCGCGATTGGGCAGATACAGGCAGGTAAATGCACTGCCCACCGTTAAAGCATAATGAATTGCCACACGCAGAGCTTTCGGAAACGGCGCGCGGGAAAGCTGTGCATTTGCTGCCGCAAAAGAAAAGGAGAACGGGAGCATCAGCAAAAAGGGAAGCGGCTGAATCCCGTGTGTGGTGTCTTTGCTGACAACCCAGTAAATAAACAGCAACAGCAGGGATGTGAGCGTAAAGTATATGCAGGTATGCGCGAGAACGCGCTTGATAATGGATTTCATACGGCACTCCTTTCAAGGGTAATAATATTTTATCACAGAAAAAGCCAAAAGGCAAGCCCCAAAAGGAAAAATATGTTGATTGACAGGCAAGGAAAATAGTAGTATAATGTAAATAATAATCCTGTGGAGGAAAATATGAAAAAATTACTGGCTGTGGACGGCAACAGCATTATCAACCGTGCGTTTTACGGGGTTCGCCCTCTCTCCACCAAGGAGGGGCTTCCCACAAACGCCCTGTTCGGCATGGTCAACATTCTGGAAAAAAATCTGACCGCGGTAGAGCCGGACTTTGCCGCCATCGCATTTGACCTGAAAGCCCCCACCTTCCGCCATAAAATGTATGCGGAATACAAGGCAGGACGACGCCCGATGCC
>CAKSPL010000190.1 GCA_934481325.1 uncultured Eubacteriales bacterium
TCTTTGACCTCTTTCGGAAAATCGAACAGCCCGCCGCCCCCACTGTGCCGGTTACCCACCTGCTGGTGGGGTTGGGGAACCCCGGCGCGGAATATACGTTTACCCGGCACAATACCGGGTTTTTAGCATTGGATTTTATCGCGGAAAAGCTCGGCGTGCGGGTGGATCGCGCCAAATTCCGCGCCCTGGTGGGGGAGGCTGTCATCGCGGATAAGCGGGTGCTTCTTGTCAAGCCTCAGACCTTTATGAATCTTTCGGGCGAGTCGGTGCGGAAGGCGGCGGCGTTTTACCGTATCCCGCCCGAAAATGTGATTGTGATTTCGGACGATATCAACCTGGATGTCGGGCGTATCCGCGTGCGCGGAAAGGGCAGTGACGGCGGGCATAACGGAATCAAAAATATCATTTATCAGCTGAATTCCGACGCGTTCCCCCGCATCCGCGTGGGCGTGGGGCATAAACCTCATCCGGATATGGATTTGGCGGATTTTGTGCTTTCCGCCTTCAATGAGAGTGAGAAAAAAACGCTGTCTGCCGCATTTGAAACCGTGCAGACGGGTGTGGAATACCTGCTTCGCGGGGATCTTGCGGGCGCGATGCAAAACTGCAACGGGAAGTGAGAGAAATGCTGATTTTATCTGCCATCCGGGCGGACGGAGAGTACCGCCAGCTGAAGGACGATCTTTCCCGTGCGTTTGTCGGTAAATCTCTGCCGTTTGCCGCAAGCGGACTTTGTGACGGCGCGGCAAACGCGGCGGTGCTGGCACTGCTCCTCGATTTGCGTGAAAAATATCGCGGTGCGGCACTTTTTCTGCTCCCGGAGGAAAAGGAATGCGTGCGGATGACGGCAAGAGCCGCCGCCGCAGGACTTCGTGCCGCGTTTTTTGAACCGCGTGACCTTACCTTTTACGATATGACCGCCTCCCACGAGGCGGAGCACGCCCGCGTGCGTGTGCTTTACGGACTTGCCGAGGGAGACTATGACGTGGTGTTTACCACACCGGATGCCGCGCTTTCCTATACGCTTTCAAGGGAGCGACTGCGCGCCCATTCCTTTCTCCTTGACCGGGATTCCACCGTGGATTCTGCCGCATTTGCCAAGGCTCTCACTGCCGCCGGATATGTGCGTGTGGAGATGGTGGAGGGCGCGGGGCAATTTGCCGTGCGCGGGGGGATTGTCGATATTTACCCCCCATACGTGCATACTTTTCTGCCGGATCACACCTCAAAATCGGGTCAGTTTCCGCTTCGCATTGAGCTGTTTGGGGACGAGATTGACCGCATCGGCATCTTTGACACGGAAACTCAGCGCGTGCATACCGCGCTGACCGGATGTGAATTTCCCCCTGCCCGCGAGGTACTGGTGGACGGCACGGCAAGAGAGGCGATGCTTGCCGCCGTTACCGCACAACTGAAAAAGTGCAAGGACCCGGAGGCGGCGGAAAAACTGCAAAAAGAGAAATCCGATCTGGAAAACGGGCAGGAGCTTCGTTTTGCCGATAAATATCTGTCTTTGATCGATCCCGCAAAAGAAACCCTGCTTTCCTATTTCGGGGAGCGTGTTTTCGCGCTTTTGCGGGGGACAAACGCCATCCGTGATCGCCTGAAAGCGTCTGTATGGCATCGGAATCAGGAGATTGAGCTGTTGCTCACCGAGGGGATGATTTCCCCGAAATATACGGAATACGGTTTACCGGAGAGCGCGCTTGACAACTTTCTTTCCGGTGCCGTGACCCTTTATGCGGATTCCTTTTCCGAGGGGCTTTCCGGAAAACGCCTTGCCGGGCTTTACGGCTTTCGCAGTAAGCATACCGTGGCGTACGGCGAGCGCACGGAGTTGTTGTTTGAGGATCTGGATTCCTATATGGCAACCGCACAACGCGTGATTCTTGCCGCGCCGAGCGAAACCGCCGCAAAAAACACCGCGGGGCTTCTTGCCGAACGCGGCTATCCCGTGCGATTGTATGACGGAAACGGGGAACTGCCGGCGGAACGGGAGATTCTGGTGGAATGGCAGGAGCCGACAACCGGGTTTGAACTGCCTGCGGCGAGAATTGCGGTTCTCTCACTGGATGAGGATCGGCACCGCGGCGGACTGGACGCTACCGCTGGCATCCGCCGTGCCAAAAAGAAAAAGGACAGCCGCGCCGCCATTCTTTCCTATGCAGACCTCACCCCCGGTGACCTTGTGGTACACGAGGCGCACGGTATCGGGCGTTATATGGGGCTGGAAACGCTCACCATTGACGGGGTTACCCGCGATTACGTCAGCATTCAGTATGCCGGCAGTGATCGGCTGTTTTTGCCCTGCGATCGGTTGGACGCCGTGTCCAAGTATATCGGCGCACACGCCGATGACGGGCTGGTTAAGCTGTCGCGTTTCGGCGGGGGAGAATGGAAAAAGGCAAAGGCAAAGGCGAAAGCCGCCGTCAAGGATATGGCAAAGGACCTCATCCGCCTGTATGCCGAACGGGAACGCCGTGCGGGATACGCCTTTCCTGCGGACGACGATTATCAGCGCGATTTTGAGGCGGCATTTGAATACAACGAAACCGACGGACAATTGAACGCCGCCGCCGAAATCAAATCGGATATGGAAAGCGCGGTGCCGATGGACCGCCTGCTTTGCGGGGATGTGGGCTTCGGTAAAACGGAAGTGGCTCTGCGCGCCGCGTATAAGGCGGTGCTTGCCGGCAAGCAGGTGGCAATCCTGGTACCGACCACGATTCTTGCGTTACAGCATTTTCAGACCATTCAGTCCCGGATGCGGGCATTTGGGGTGCAGGTGGATATGGTTTCCCGTTTCCGCACGCCCAAACAGCAGGCAACCACGCTCCGGCGGCTCGCACGCGGGGATGTGGAT
>CAKSPL010000191.1 GCA_934481325.1 uncultured Eubacteriales bacterium
CCATTTCCGCCGGTGACGAGGTCATCGGCAAGCTGATTGCCGACGCGATGGAAAAGGTCACTTCCGACGGCGTGATTACCGTAGAGGAATCCAAATCCGCAGATACCTATTCCGAGGTAGTGGAAGGGATGCAGTTTGACCGCGGCTATCTCTCGCCCTATATGGCAACCGATATGGATAAGATGGAAGCGGTGATTGATGACGCCCTGCTCCTCATCACCGACAAGAAAATCTCCAACATTCAGGAAATTCTGCCGCTTTTGGAGCAGGTGGTTCAGGCAGGCAGAAAACTGCTGATTATCGCTGAGGACGTAGAGGGCGAAGCACTGACCACCCTGGTACTGAACAAACTGCGCGGCACCTTCACCTGCGTTGCCGTTAAAGCTCCCGGCTTCGGTGACCGCCGCAAGGAAATGCTGCGCGATATCGCCGTGCTGACCGGCGGTGAGGTCATCTCCTCCGAGCTTGGTCTGGAACTCAAGGATGCCACTATGGCTCAGCTCGGCAGAGCAAGACAGGTCAAGGTCAACAAGGAAAACACCATTATCGTGGGCGGCGCAGGCAACCCGGACGAAATCAAGGCGCGTGTGAATCAGATTCGCAACGCGATTGAAACCACCACCTCCGATTTTGACCGTGAGAAGCTGCAGGAGCGCCTTGCCAAGCTCGCCGGCGGCGTTGCCGTAATCAAGGTCGGTGCCGCAACCGAAGCGGAAATGAAGGAAAAGAAGCTCCGCATTGAGGACGCACTCAACGCTACCAAAGCGGCTGTGGAGGAAGGCATCGTTGCCGGTGGCGGCACGGCTTACCTCAACGTAATCCCCGAGGTTGCCAAACTGCTTGACGCCGTAGAGGGCGACGAAAAGACCGGTGTGCGCATCGTTCTCAAAGCCCTGGAAGAGCCCGTGCGTCAGATTGCGCTGAATGCAGGCTTTGACGGTGGTGTTGTGGTTGACAAGATTATGAACAGCGGCAAAATCGGATACGGCTTTGACGCTTACAACGAAACCTACGTGGATATGATGGGTGCCGGTATCGTAGACCCGACCAAGGTAACGCGTTCCGCATTGCAGAATGCGGCTTCCATTGCCTCCGTGGTGCTGACTACCGAATCCGTAGTAGCCGATAAGAAGGATCCCGCCGCCGAAGCTGCCGAAAAGGCGGCTATGGCAGGTGGCGGAATGGGTGGCGGAATGTATTGATCCGCCTCCTCACCCCCCGCTCCTTTCGGAGCGGGGGTTTTCTTGTTGCCGCATTGACTTTTGCCGGAAAATGCGGTATAATAATGCCAGCAGACCATAGGAGGGTTAAAATGAAAAAAGCGGAACATACGGTAAAATCTCTGTTAATTGCGGCACTGATTGCTTCGGGGCTGTTTGTCGTCGGCATTCCGATGATTGTTTTGGGTGCCTCCGGCACCTTTGCGGCGGGCTGGGTCAACCGCCTGATTCTGATTACCGGCATTGTGTTTACTGCCGGATGCTTTTACGGAATGCCGATTCTGTGGATTGCATACGGCAATGCACGGGAGCTGAAACGCATCGTTTTTGCCGTGGAGGTTCAGCGGCTTTATACCGTGGAGCGGCTTGCGGCGCACCTGAATCTTTCGCCCGAAATCACGCGCGCCAAGCTGAATGCGTGCTTTGAAAAGGGCTTTTTCTCCGGCTTTATCCGTGAGGGAGACACACTCACCCCCATTCGGGACGAAACCGCCGAAAATGCCCTGCACAGCGTGGAATGCCCTGCCTGCTCCGCGCGCTTTGTTTTTGAAGGCAGCTCCGGGAAATGCCCCTATTGCGGCACGGTAACTATTTGGCAAAAAAGCGGGCAATAATCAAATATATCCCCTTATGTGATGAGTTTTGGACGATAACGAAAAGCTGTTGAAGAAACAGGAGGAGCTATGAACGAACAAATCAAATATCTGCAAAGCAAAAAAGCGTTCATCTGTGATATGGACGGCGTGATTTATCACGGCAATCGCTTAATCCCCCGTGTATCGGAGTTTGTGACCTGGCTATTGGAAAACGAAAAGAAATTTCTGTTTCTGACCAACAGCTCGGAACGCTCCCCGCGGGAGCTTTCGCTCAAGCTCTCCCGAATGGGGCTTTCGGTCAGCGAGGATCACTTTTATACCAGTGCGCTTGCCACGGCATCCTTCCTGCAAAGTCAATGCCCCGGCGGCTCGGTTTATGTCATCGGGGAGCCGGGACTGACCTATGCACTCTACGAAGCCGGATTCAGTATGAATGATATGAACCCCGACTATGTGGTATTCGGGGAAACCCGCTCGCTCAATTACGAAAAAATCGAAAAAGCGGTCAAGCTGGTGCAAAACGGTGCCAAGCTGATCGGTACCAACTCGGATTTGACCGCCCCCTCCGAGATCGGCATTATTCCCGCCTGCCGCGCTCTGATTTCTCCGATTGAAATGACAACCGGAAAAAAAGCCTATTTTGTGGGAAAGCCCAACCCGCTGATGATGCGCCACGCCCTGAAACGCCTGGACTGCCACCGCGCCGATGCCGCCATCATCGGTGACCGGATGGACACCGATATCATTGCGGGAATCGAGAGCGAAGTGGACACGGTGTTGGTTCTCTCCGGTGTCAGCACGCCCGAAACGATTGAGCGGTTCCCCTACCGCCCGAAATTCATCCTGCCCGCCGTTGGGGCAATATCCGGGATGGGAGACTGATTTTCTATGCTGACCGAAAAGAAAACCCACGTAAAAAACAGCGTCAACCGAATGATTTTCTGCGGGCTTGCGGTGCTGTTACAGCTGGTTTGGTTTGTGGGAATGGCATTTATTCTCAGTGTTTATTCCACCTCGGTAATCCTGGCATTTCAGGTCA
>CAKSPL010000192.1 GCA_934481325.1 uncultured Eubacteriales bacterium
GGACGCGGTTTTTTTGTCATTGGTCGGCATCGGCTTCCTCCCTTTCGGTCAGCAGGCGCGGCAACGGCCCTTCCTCGTGGGAGAGCCGATACGCACCGCGATAGGATGCCGACGGCAAAAACGCCGTACATTCCGCTGAGTTCAGCTCCCTGATTTGCCCGTCATCGCACACGCCCTCGGCGATTACCCGTACATTAAGGCTCCCGGCAAACCGCACCAGGGCGGGAACCGCCGCCGCCTTTTCCCGGTCGGCAAGCAATGCCGATACCGAAGGGGCAAGAAACACGGCGTCGGGTGCGCGGTCAATCAGTGCCGTCATCGGAAAATCTGCCTCACCGTATCCGCGCACCGCTACCGAAAAGCCCGCGGCGCGGATATCCGAAAACACGGAGCAAAGGCGTGCGGCGTCAAGGGACAGCACCTCCCGGTCAAATTCCAGGTACAGTTTTTTCAGGATGCTTTGCTCCGTATGTGCGGCAAGCCCCGACAGGCGGTCATACAGACGCGAATCCGTCAGCGTGCCGGAGGGACACCGCACCCCGACGTACCCGACCCGCAGGAGGTCAGCCTTGGTGTTGCCCAGCACCGCGGCGGTATTTTTCAGGCACCGCACGGCAAGCTCCGCACCGATTGCCTCACCCGCCAGCACCGGAAAGTAATCCTCGGGGGAAAGCGTGCCGTACAGCACGCTGTTGATAAATGCCCTGCCCGTAAAGCCCGTTACGCAGCAATCGTAGCAGTCATACATCGGCAGAAACCGAAGTGTGATCGGCTCGGTTCCCGCTTCCAGTGTACGCGCCACATAAAGCTCCGTGCGGTCGGTATTCATCATCGCGTACACCTCCTCGTGTTTTTTTGGTTCCGAATACAAAAAGCCGGTTGCAATTTGCCTCTACAAAATGCAACCGGCTGACTTCAAAAAAACAAAGTCCCTTGGCTTTGCGTCACCGCCTCACGACGGTTTTGCCAAATATTCAGAATAAGGATTCCGCACGGATGCCTCCGCCGGATTCCACGCCCATTGTAGCACCGTTTCCCCGGTTTGTCAAGGGATTTTTCCGATTTTTTTGCAAACTCCTCTAAAAATTGGAAAATCTCAAAAGGCTGACGCCGCCGGGCGGGTTCCGACCGACAAAAAAGCACCTGCGGCGCGGCAGAAACAGCCCGTGTCCGTCCCTTTGGGCTTGCTGACCACGGTTTTGCGCAGGGCATCTTCTTTCTCTTTTTATTTTTACACGGAAAATCATCGAATTTTTTCTTTTGGGTTGCCTTTTGCCGCCACCTGTGATATACTGAAAAAAATCCGGCAAATGCCGGTGAACGGAGGCAACACAATGTATATCGGCGCGGCATATTATCCGGAGCTTTGGGATGAGAGCGAAATCGAAAAAGATATCGAACGGTGTCGGAAATACGGATTAAACACCCTTCGCATCGGCGAGTTTGCGTGGAGCAGAATGGAGCCGGAGGAAGGCCGTTTTGACCTCGATTGGCTGGAACGCGTCATCGACCGGCTGTGGGCAGCGGGCATTTCCACGGTACTGTGTACCCCCACCTGTACCCCGCCGCGACGGATGCTGAACGAATACGAAGAAATGCGGCGGATGCAGCCGGACGGAAAAAGAGAGTCAGTCTCCTCCCGGTGCCACCCCTGCAAAACCTCGCCCGTGATGCGGGAAAAGACCCGCGCCATTGTCACGGCGATGGGAAAGCGGTTCGGAAGGCACCCCGGCGTGCTCGGCTGGCAAATCGACAACGAGCTGTTTGTATACAAAAAAGGCTGCTACTGCCCGCTGTGCGTGGCGGCGTTTCACAAATTCCTGCAAAAAGAATACGGTACGGTCAACGCCCTGAACGACCGTTGGGGGATGCACCGCTGGTCACTGGAATACTCCTCGTTTGACGAGGTGGAACCGCCGAAACCCGAAGAATGGGTGCATCCGTCCCTCAATACGATGTGGCGGAGGTTCCAGTACGAACAGATTTATTCCTTTATCGATGAGCAGGCGGAAATTCTGCACCGCTACACCAACGCCCCCGTAGGCACCGATATGATGCCGAACAACACGCTTTCCTATTACCGCGCCACCAAAAATCTGGATGTGGTGGAATACAATCATTATGACACGGCACAGGGGTTGCCCGAAACCGCCTTTTTCTATGATTTCTTCCGCCCCATCAAGGAAAGACCCTTTTGGGTCACCGAAACGCAGGTCGGCTGGAACGGGAGCGAATACGCCGCAAACGGATACCGCCCCCGAGGGAATTGCTATGTCAACACCTGGCTTCCCATTGCGCACGGAGCGGAAATGAATCTTTACTGGCTCTATCGCGCCCACCCCAACGGGCACGAGCTGGCGCACGGCGCGGTCTTTTCCACGGCGGGTCGCCCGTACCGCGTCAGCGAGGAGGTCAAGCAGGCGGCAGAGGAATTTGCCCTATGCGATGATTTTCTGAAAAACAGCCGGGTGCGCGCGGATGTGGCGTTGCATCTTTCCACCGTTTCGGAGCATAATTTCTCCTCCGCAAAAATGCTGAAGGATTTCAGCTACGTCTCCACCCTCCGGAGCCGTTACCACGCCCCGTTCCGCCATTACAACCTTGACCTGATTGATACCGACCACTTCCTTGACTCTTACCGGGTGGTCATTTCCCCGTTTTTGACTACCGTTGAGGGGGATTTTCGCCAAAAAATCGAAAAATGGGTCAAGGAAGGCGGCACCTGGATTGTGGGTCCGATGAGCGACACGATGACTGCGGACACGGCAAAATATACCGCGGCACCGTTCTCGTTTTTGGAGGAATTTGCGGGGGTCTATACCAAATATCAAAAGCCGATTGCCA
>CAKSPL010000193.1 GCA_934481325.1 uncultured Eubacteriales bacterium
CAAGGTATACCGTATTTTCTCGATTGAAACAATCGAATCTATGTTTGACAGGAAAGGAGAGGCGCGCAGATGATCGTTGCACTGAAAATTGTGATTCTGCTGGTGTTGCTGCTGTTGTTTGCATACCCGCTCCTTCCGCTTCCCTCCAAAATGCGGCGTTTTTCCACTTTTTATGCGCTGAAATACCGCACCCCCTTCAACAAACGGAATTTTGTGTTCGTGCTGATTACGGTGGCGGAATTTATCACAGTGGCACTTTTGTTTGAACTGCTGACGATGCTGACCAACGCAGTGGAAACCATCCCGTTTGTGGCAAAGCTGGTTTCGGGCATTCACTCAAAAATCAGCTCCTCAACCGAGCTTTCCGCGTTTGTAATTCGGATTATTCTCATTAACATCGCCATTCTTTACCTGTTTGTGTTTTTGAAAGGGGTGCTGAAAAGACTGCTGATTGACCCCGTATTCGGCTGGGGAAAATACGGCAGACTCAGCAAAAAGGAACGCAAGAAGCTGAAACGCGAGCGTCGCCTTGCCCGCAAAAAGGAAAAAGAGGCAAAAAAGCTGGCGAAAAAAGAGCGTGCCGCCCGGAAAAAGGCAGGGCGCAAAAAAACGGAGGATCCGAAACCGCAGGAAACCGACCCCGAGGAGGAAAACGGAGAGGAAAACAAGCATATTTTGCCTTTCCCGCACCTGGACGGGGAGGAGCCGGATAAAAAGGACCCGCAGGGAAAGAGAAAAGAAAAAGAGAAGGAAGAGGAGAACCCTGCAGGGGAGCCTGCCGAGGAGCCTTTGCCGTTGCCGCCGAGAACGGTATTCGGGCAAAAGGTGCTGGGTCTGTTTTTCGAGGGACCGGAGTACATTTACGCACGCCCGGGCGTTGCCCGTGCAACCACGGTACTGCAGGGCTTTGTTTACGGTGCGGAAATTCTGTATTTCCTCCTGTTCACGGCACTGCTTGCCACGGTCTTTTTCCCGATGTCGGAGGCACTCTCGGAGCTTGCCCTTAAGCTGTTGCGCGGCGGAAACCTGTACGTTTATCCGTTCATTTCCCTGATCTTTTTGCAGGAAATCTGCAATTTCCTGCACACCGATCGCCCGGCACCCAAAACCCCCGAGGCTTTGGCGGAGGAAGAAATCAGCGAGCAGAGCAAGGAGTGCGAGGCACGCATTTCCGCCCTCAATGACGAGCTGAAAAAGCGTTTTGACGGGGAGCATTGCCTGCGGTATTATCCCGAGCTTCCGGGCAAAGAAGTGCCCGAGTATGTGTGCAGTAACGTGACCTATGCCAGCGCATTGGAGTACATCCGCTCCTATGCACAGCAGAATTCGGGGCACATTGTGCAAAGCTATATCGAAAGCCTGGATGCCGCATTCAACGACCATCATATTTATTTCGGCACCTCCTTCTATTCCGAATACGGCGAATATCTGACCGCGTATACCTACACCAGACTCCTGTCCGGTGCAAGAATGATTTTTGTGATTTCGGATGGGGAGAAGGCGGAGTCGTTGCGCAAATACGTGCGCGACCGACTGACCAAGATGACGGGCAGCAGCGATGCCTGCACCTGGCGTGTGTATCTTCGCGGCGAGCGGCTGGATCAGGCGGACGTTCTGATTGCCACGCCGGAGGACTTCCGGGATGACAGCCTGATCAATCATTATCCCGCTTTCTTTGAGGAAGTGTGCAGTGCGGTGTTTGTGGATGCCGAGCGCGTTACCTCAATGTACAGCTACCTGTGTCCGATTCTGTCCCTGCGGTTGCAGAAGGCAACCGACGGGCGCATCCGCTTTGTGTTTCTGACCAAGGATGTTCTGCGCGGCTTTGCGGCAAAAACCCTGCCCAGATATTTCTGCGTGGATCAGGTGTTTTCGTGTAGCAGTGCTTTGGAAAACGAAAGCACTTCGTATATTCTGCTCAACAGAGAGAGCAAGAACCATCGCATTTACAACCGGCACGGGCAGGCATTGACGAGTCTGGAGTGTATCCTTGCCAATCAGGCGAAACGCTTTGGCGTGGACGGAATCAAGATTGTCAGCGAAGCACCGATGGAACACGCCGATCAGGCAACCCTGCTTTCACACGGGGTGGAGATCAACGAGTTCTATAAACCGGTACCCACCATCAACTATATGATTTTTGCGGATGAAACCTGCAATCTGGCATCCGCAATCTATACCTGCACGCGCTTCCGCGGGCGGGTGAAATCGGTGGCAAATATCATTTCCAAGCCCTATCTGCTCAGAGACTATTTCGTGTTTATGGCAGGAAACGGGGATTATATCAACCGTTCCTCCTTCATTCAGCCCCGCGCGGTGGAATATATGGACCGCCGGAAGCTGAGCCTTTTGCGGGTATTCTGCGAGGCAAGTATGGGCAACGGGATTTCGGTGCCTTCCTTTGTGGCAAAAATGCAAAGCATCATCGACACGGCGGGCAACCGGTTTTCGGAGTCCCTTTGCCCGTTCTGCGATTGGATGTTTGAGCGGCTCCGCTCCGGGAAAACGGTTACCACGGAGGCAGACCTTGCCGCATACCTGGTGGCGGGTCTGCTGGATGACCGCGACACGCCGGCAGAGCAGAGTGCAGGCAATCGCGCAAAGGATTATTACCTGATTGTGGATCCGAAATATGCCGCCACCGCAATGGTGCGGGATAAGTGGATTTCCTTCAAACGCAGCAAGGAATTCTTTGATCGGATGACCACCTGCAACCGCCGCGTGGAATTGCGGCTCAACGATGAAACGGTCGGGTATCTGGATACCTTCCCGAATCGCGTTGCCCAGCAGTATATGGTGGGGCAGAGCCTGATTTTCCGCAATGTGGAGTAC
>CAKSPL010000194.1 GCA_934481325.1 uncultured Eubacteriales bacterium
TATTACCGCCGTTGTTGGTGATGGTCAGCTTGCCGCTTGCCTTGTTGGTGCAGTTGATGACCAGCGCGTTTGCCGTGACATACGCGGCAATCCCGCCGGCCTGGTTTCTCAGCGAGGTAATCTCGCCGTAGTTGGTGCAATTGACGAGGCGTGCTTCCTCGCAAACGTCGTACACGTCGCTGCCGATACGGCTGACAATCCCTGCCGCGTAGTTGGCGGCGGAGGAAATATTGGCGTAGTTCACGCAATCGGTCAGCACCGATTTGCCGTTCAGCACGCCTGCAATCCCGCCGGGGCGGTCATTGGTGGATTTAATCTCGCCTCTGTTGACGCAGTTCTCGAAAACGGCGGATTTGCCGTAAGAATTGGCACCGAAAATACCGCCCATATCCGAGCCGCCGGAAACCAGCCCGTCGTTGGCGCAATTACGGAAAGTCAGCTCGTTGCCGGCATTCAGATCGTCCGAATAGTGCCAGGCACAGATACCGGCAGTCTGATTTCCGTTGCCGGTAATCGTGCCGGAGTTGCGGCAGTTTTCAAAAAGAACGCTGCCCTTGGCACCGGCTACCAGCCCGGCTACCAGATATTTGGTTGTGGCTGTGGTGGTTACGTCCGCACGGTTCCAGATGTTGGAGAAGGTTGCCGCCGCGGCAAATCTTGCCACCGCGCCGGTCTGCTGGGAAAAAGTAACCTTGCCGAGCACCGACAGGTTCTGTACCGTGCCGCCGAACACAAATTCAAACAGTGGCACCGAGCTGGTGATGCTGTGGCCGTTGCCGTCAAAGGTGCCGGAAAATTCCCCCGCAACCGTTGTATCGTTGGCGGCGATGTCCGCGGTCAGGTAATAGCTCCCCGCAAGATCCGTGATCTCGGAAAGGGAAGCGATTCCCTTTGCATCTGCTGCCGGCTTGTATCCCGCATCCACCGTGCCGGTGATTTCCTCGGGATTGACCGTTGTATCCGCCGCTGAAGCGGGCAGGGTCCATCCCGTAAACAGGCACGGAAGGAGCAGACACAGGCTCAGCAATACTGCAAGTGTCTTTTTCATTGATTTTCCCTCCTGAATTGAATTCATATTTTTCGGGCAACGGCGGGGAACCGCCACTGCTCGGGGGTACAAATTTTCGGGCAACGGCGGGGAATCTGCCATTTGCTTTGAAACAAAATAATAAATTCCGCCACGCGCGGGTGCGGGAACCGGGAACGCCCGCCGTTGCGCGGGTGCCGGGCGGTGACCCTGCGAGTTTGCGCAGGTGCGGGAACCGGGAACACCCGCCGTTGCGCGAGTGCCGGGCGGTGACCCTGCGAGTTTGCGCAGGTGCGGGAACCGGGAACGCCCGCCGTTGCGCGAGTGCCGGGCTGATAGGGGAAATCGTGCGTAGCACGCTCCTCCCGCGCCCTCCCCGATGGGAGGGCGCGGTTTTTTGCGTAGAAAAAAACCGCTTTTCGGTGCGAAACAAAGTGCGAAAGACTATCCTTGTGTCTGATGGATCGGTTTCCTTTGATATTATAACGGATATTCTTCAATTTGTCAATATTTCCACGTCAATTCTGTAAATTTTTGTTTAATATATCTAAATTTGCGTAATGTTTTTTGTGCGAGCGCACAAGTCCCCGCGGCTCCTGCGGGGCGCAAGGAACCTTTCCGCAGCAAGCCCCCTTGTCGACAAAACAGAAATGCCGAGGAGAGACACGCCAGAGGAAACTTTTTTCAAAAAGTTTCCTCTGGACTCCTTCCAAAATCTTTGCACAACTCACGCAGAGCTTTGCGTGTGAACCCAAGTCAAAGCGTCAGCCTATCAGCCCCGCCGCAGGTGCCGCAGGCGGTGCCGGACTTTGGGCGCGTAAGCAAAAAAAGCAGGTGCCTCCCGGCACCTGCTTTTTTTGTTTTGAAATTACTTCAATGCTTCTTCAATCGCCACGGCAACCGCTACGGTCATACCGACCATCGGGTTGTTGCCGGCACCGATCAGACCCATCATCTCTACGTGAGCGGGCACGGAGGAGGAGCCTGCAAACTGCGCATCGGAATGCATTCTGCCCATCGTGTCGGTCATCCCGTAGGAGGAGGGACCTGCGCCCATGTTGTCGGGGTGCAAGGTTCTGCCTGTGCCGCCGCCGGAAGCCACGGAGAAATACTTCTTGCCGTTCTCCACGCACCACTTCTTGTAGGTGCCTGCTACCGGATGCTGGAATCTGGTCGGGTTAGTGGAGTTACCGGTAATGGAAACGCCAACGCCCTCCAGCTTCATAATTGCCACGCCCTCCGGCACGTTATCGGCACCGTAGCACTTGACTGCCGCGCGCGGGCCGTTTGAAAATGCCTTCTGCTCGGTGACCTTTACGGTCTCGGTGTAGGGGTCAAACTCGGTTTTGCAGTAGGTAAAGCCGTTGATGCGGGAAATGATGTATGCCGCATCCTTGCCAAGGCCGTTCAGAATCACGCGCAGGGGCTGTTTGCGCACCTTGTTGGCGTTCAGCGCAATCTTGATTGCACCCTCTGCCGCCGCAAAGGACTCGTGACCGGCGAGGAAGCAGAAGCACTCGGTTTCCTCGGAGAGGAGCATTTTGCCAAGGTTGCCGTGGCCAAGTCCCACCTTGCGGTTTTCCGCAACCGAACCGGGAATGCAGAAGCTCTGCAAACCGATGCCGATATTGGCGGCGGCGGTAGCGGCGGACTTGTCGCCGGTTCTCTCTGCCTCTTTCAGCGCGATTGCCGCGCCGACGGTGTATGCCCATTTTGCATTTTCAAAGCAGATCGGCTGGGTCTCCTGCACGATGGTGTAAGGGTCGATGC
>CAKSPL010000195.1 GCA_934481325.1 uncultured Eubacteriales bacterium
GACTGTGGAAGTTTTGCAAATTTCCGAAGAAACCTCCCTGTCAAAGACCCATATTTCCGTTTTCGGTCTGCACGAATTATGCAAGCCCCACTCAAAGAGATTTTTCGAGGTAAAGCATCCGGATGTAGTGCTCGATGATGTTGACACAGCGTTCAATACCCACGTCTTCGCTGTTCAGACACAAGTCATAATTGCGCGCGTTATCCCATTCGTGTCCCGTATAATAGCGATAATAGGTGCTTCTCGCCCGATTGATGCGCTCCGCCTGCCGCTCCGCCTCTTTTTCGCTGAGCGCAAACTTTTCCATTACATTGCGGATGCAATACTCCCGCGAGGCGTGAATGAACACCCGCAACACGTTTTTATGGTCCTTCAGAATGTAATCCGCACACCTGCCCACCAGAACACAATTTTCCCGGTCGGCAAGCTGCTTGATAATCTTTGCCTGAATGTTGAAAAGGTTGTCGTCCGAGGTAAAATCCCCGCTGTCGGGCGAAATAATCCGCTCCCCGTAGGCGCGGTTGTAGCGTTTGAACAGTGCCGTGCGCCCCTTTTCGTCCACCTTGCCGAAAAGAGAAATGTTGATGCCGCTCTCCTCAGAGGCAAGCCGGATCAAATCCCTGTCATAGTAGTTGATGTTCAGTCGCTCTGCCAGCATTTTGCCGATGGTGCGCCCGCCGCATCCGAAATCCCTGGCAATGGTTACGGTAAAGTCAGACATCGTGAGTACCTCCCTTTTATATTTGTGTCACACACTTTCAAGAAACCGCAGAAATGCCGCCTGCCCTGCCTCGTCACGCTTGAATACGCCCGCGTCGGTCAGCACGCGCACAAAGGTGTTGCCGATCTCCTTTTTGAGGATATCTTCGGTGTTTTCCTCGGTAAAGGCGTAGTTTCCGGCAAACGACAAAAACCAGCTTTTGTGCTTGGCAATCGATTCCACCCCGGCAAAATCGGTGCCGGCGAGGATGGCTTTTTTCATTTGCTCCATTTCGCCCTTCAACCGCGCCGGAAGCACCGCCAGCCCCATCACCTCAATCAGCCCGATATTCTCTTTTTTGATGTTGTGCAGTTCCGCGTGCGGGTGAAATACGCCGAGCGGGTGCTGTGCGGTGGTGATGTTGTTGCGAAGCACCAGATCCAGCTCAAATTTTCCGTCCCGCATCCGCGCAATGGGCGTGATGGTGTTGTGCGGCTCTCCGTCGGTTTCGGCAAACACAAACGCACTCTCGTCACTGTATGCGCGCCACGCGGCAAGGATTTTCTCGGCAAGGTCTGCAAGGCGCACCTTGTCGGCACCGGAAAGCCGGATTACCGACATCGGCCAGCGCACAATCCCTGCGGAAATATCCTCAAAGCCGGCAAAGGTGAGGGGCGTTTCCACCGGTGCCTTTGCCATTGCAAAGGTGTAATGCCCGCCCTGCATATGGTCGTGCGAGAGAATCGACCCCCCCACAATCGGCAGGTCGGCATTGGAGCCGAGAAAATAGTGGGGCAGCTGCTCCACAAAATCCAGCTGACGCTCAAATGTGCCGCGATTGATTTTCATCGGGGTATGCGCGCCGGACAGCACAATGCAATGCTCGTTGTAGTAAACGTAAGGGGAATACTGTAAAAACCACTCCGCACCGCCCATCGAAAGCGGAATCAGACGCAGATTCTGGCGCGCGGGAGAGGAAAGGGTGCCGGCATAGCCCTCATTTTGCCGGCAAAGCAGGCATTTGGGATAGCCCTTTGCGGGCAGGAGCTTTGCCGCGGCAATCGCCTTGGGGTCCTTTTCGGGCTTGGAAAGATTGACCGTAATATCAATTTCGCCGTACGGGCTTTCCACCGTCCATTTGAGATCGCGGCTCACGCGATCGGTGCGGATATAATTGTTTGCACGGCACAGGTGATAGAACCAGTCGGTTGCCGCCTCGGGAGAGACGCGGAGCAGTGCCGAAAAGCGATCGATCACCGCGCTCGGCGCGGGGGTCACACAGCCCATCAGCTTGGTATCAAACAGGTCGCGATAGCCCACGGTGTCCCCGCCTGTCAGCCCCTTTTCTGCGGCAAAATCAAGCAGGTCGGCAAGGATTTCCGCAAGCGGACGCTCCCTTGTCGTGTAGCCCTCGTCGTTGTAATCGTCCAGATGCAATGCCGCCATCAGCGCGTTGGTGGCAAAGGTGCGGTCGCGCCCGTCCAAAATCTCCTCGCGGCACGCGTAATCTACCAGCTCCCGAATCAAAAAACTCACATTTTCCATTTCCGTTCCCCCCCACTATCACATTATCGATACTATTATAGCATTGCCCCGCGGCTTTGTCAAAGGGGGAAACGGCGGTTTTTGCGATTTTTTTGCAAAAGTAGGGAGAACTTTTTCACAAAAAGCCCCGCACGATTCTCCCGCTAAGCTCCCCGCCCCGCGGAAATTCTCCCCGCTCTCCGCAGGAAAAGTCAGCGGGGAATTTCGAACAAAATACCCGCAAGACTTGCCGAAAAAATTTTTTTGCTTGCATCGAAACGGCGGGCGGGGATTCCGAACAAAATGCGCCGCAGGGCAACCGCCGCCGGAAAGTTTTGCACGCACCCGCCGTATCTGCTTGACAAACCGCGCCGCCTGCACGCTGAGGGTGACTGCCACATAGACCGCCACCAGCGCCGCCATGGCGGCGGCAGTCTGCCGCCCCTCCAGAATGTCCGCCAGGCACTGGGCCAGCCGCCCCTCGAACCAGGGGCCCGCCAGCAGTCCCAGATTGTAAAAGAGGCCGGAGAGGGTGATGAGGGCCAGGGG
>CAKSPL010000196.1 GCA_934481325.1 uncultured Eubacteriales bacterium
GAAAAGGAACCCGCAAAAACCGAAAAGGAAGATAAAAAGAAAAAAAGGCAGGTGGAGGCTGAGGTCGCGGAACTGAAAAAACAGTTGGAGGCGACGAAGAAAGAACTTGCCGAGAAAAACGATTCGTATCTGCGGCTGGCGGCGGAGTATGACAATTTCCGCCGGCGCAGCGCCAAGGAGCGGGAAGGAATTTATACCGACGCCTACGGCGACGCGCTGAGCGCACTGTTCCCGGTTGTGGACAACTTGGAGAGAGCGGCGCAGTATACGGACGGAGAGAGCGTGGCAAAGGGCGTTTCCATGGTGCTGAAAAGCGTGCGGGAAACCTTTGAAAAGCTCGGTGTAACCGAAATCCCGACCGAAAAGTTTGACCCCAATCTTCACAACGCAGTGATGCACGTGGAGGACCCGGCATACGGGGAGGGGGAGATCGTTGAGGTCTTGCAAAAGGGATATTGCCGCGGCGATAAAGTGTTGCGGTACGCCATGGTAAAAGTGGCAAACTGAAAAAGTTATTAAAGAAGAGATTTCTTCAGGAGGAATGAATTATGGGAAAAATTATCGGTATTGACCTTGGTACTACCAACTCTTGCGTAGCGGTTTTTGAGGGCGGCGAGCCTGTTGTGATTCCGAACCCCGAAGGGGCGCGCACCACACCTTCCGTTGTGGCGTTTTCCAAGAGCGGCGAGAGAATGATCGGGCAGGTTGCAAAAAGACAGAGCATCACCAACCCCGACCGTACCGTGATGTCAATCAAGCGGCATATGGGTACGACCTATAAAGTAAATATTGACGGAAAGCAGTATACCCCGCAGGAGATTTCCGCAATGATTCTGCAAAAGCTGAAAGCCGATGCGGAAGCATATCTCGGCACCACGATTACCGAAGCGGTGATTACAGTGCCTGCGTACTTCTCCGACGCACAGCGTCAGGCAACCAAGGACGCGGGCAAGATTGCGGGTCTTGACGTAAAGCGGATTATCAACGAGCCGACTGCCGCGGCACTGGCTTACGGGATGGATAAGGAAAAGGATCAGACCGTGATGGTGTTTGACCTTGGCGGCGGTACTTTTGACGTATCGATTCTTGAAATTTCGGACGGCGTGTTTGAGGTGCTTGCCACCAACGGCGATACGCACCTTGGCGGCGATGACTTTGACCAGCGCGTGAGTGACTGGATGGCGGATAAATTCCAGAGAGAAAACGGCGTGGATCTGCGCAACGACAAGATGGTGCTGCAAAGACTGAAGGACGCCGCGGAAAAGGCAAAAATCGAATTGTCCGGGATGACCTCCACCAACATCAACCTGCCGTTTATCACGGCTACCGCCGCAGGTCCGCTTCACTTTGAGGCGACGCTGACCCGTGCGGAGTTTGACCGCATCACGGCTGACCTTGTGGAGCGTTGTATGGGTCCCACAGAGAAAGCACTTGCCGATGCCGGCAAGTCGGTTTCCGAGATTGACAAGGTTCTGCTGGTCGGTGGTTCCACGCGTATCCCCGCCGTGCAGGAGGCGGTACGCAAATTCATCGGTAAGGATCCCTTCAAGGGCATCAACCCGGATGAATGCGTGGCTGTCGGTGCCGCCATTCAGGGCGGCGTGCTTGGCGGCGATGTGAAAGACCTGTTGCTGCTTGACGTTACGCCTCTGTCGCTCGGTATTGAGACGCTGGGCGGCGTGTTCAACCGGATTATCGACCGTAACACCACAATCCCGGTGAAAAAGAGCCAGGTGTATTCCACTGCGGCTGACGGGCAGACCTCTGTGGAAATTCACGTTCTGCAGGGCGAGCGCGAAATGGCTGCCGGCAATACCACGCTCGGCAGATTCACGCTGGACGGTATCCCCGCGGCTCCCCGCGGTGTGCCGCAGATTGAGGTAACCTTTGATATTGACGCAAACGGCATTGTCAACGTCAGCGCACAGGATAAGGGAACCGGCAAAGAAACGCATATCACCATCACTTCGTCCACCAATATGTCCAAAGAGGACATCGACCGTGCGGTGAAGGATGCGGAGAAGTTTGCGGAAGCGGATAAAAAGCAAAAAGAGGCAGTGGACACCAAAAACCACGCCGAAACGCTGATTTTCCAGAGCGAAAAGACGCTGGGTGAAATCGGTGACAAGCTGCCGGATGCCGACAAGGCAGAGGTAAAGGCGGCAATCGAAAAGCTCCGCGCTACGCTGAGCGGCGGCGATACCGAGGCAATCAAAGCGGATTCCGAGGCACTGGAAAAGGCGTTCTACGCGCTCTCCGAAAAGCTCTATAAGGAGCAGGGCGGTGCCGCAGGGCAAAATCCCGGTGCGGGTAACGGTGATGCCGGAAATGCGGGCAACGCCGGAAACGGCGGCTTCTACAATGCCGATTTTGAGGACAAGAGCGATAAGTAATCAGAAAACACAAGGGGGCGGCGCGGCGGCACTGCCCCCTTCATCCGCGAGGGAAAGAATATGGCTGAAAAACAGGATTATTACCAGGTCTTAGGGGTTGACAAAAACGCCGACGACGCAACGATTAAAAAAGCATACCGCACATTGGCGAAAAAGTATCACCCGGATATGAACCCCGGCGATAAGGAAGCGGAGCAGAAATTCAAAGAGGTCAACGAGGCATACGACGTGCTTTCCGATAAGGATAAGCGCGCAAAATACGACCAGTACGGTCACGCGGCATTTGACCCGTCTGCGGGTGGTGCCGGTGCCGGCGGCTTTGGCGATTTCGGCGGCTTCGGCGATATATTCAGCAGCTTTTTCGGCGGCGGCTTCGGCGG
>CAKSPL010000197.1 GCA_934481325.1 uncultured Eubacteriales bacterium
CCTCCACGGGTCGTCCGCCCACCGTAATCCGTTTGACCTGCTTCGGGTGAATTGCCGAGCGGCATTCACGCGCCAGCCCCTTGAAAAGAATGATGATACGGGAGAGCTTTATCCCGCCGCAGGTACTCCCCGCGCACGCTCCGCCGAACATCAGGAATACCAGCAGGGTGCGTGAAAACTGCGGCCAGAGGTTGAAATCTGCCGTGGAAAAGCCGGTGGTGGACATCACGGACGAAACCGTGAAAAACGCGTTTCTTCCCGCTTCTGCCACGGAATTGCAGCTTGCGGCGATGTTCCAGGTGATCAGTGCCGAGGCACCGAGCAGAATCCCGAGAAATACCCGTGTTTCCAGATTGAAAAAATCCTTGACCCGCCCGTGGATGAGGAAAAAATAGGAACTGAAATTGATAGAAAAAAGTGCCATAAAAATGCCGACCGTCCATTGCAGGTGCGGGGCAAAGGAGGCGAAACTGTCATTGCGGAAGCCGAAACCACCGGTACCTGCTGTGGCTAGCGCGGTATTCAGTGCCTCAAAAAAGTTCATCTTACCGATGAGCAGTGCCACCAGCTCCGCCAGCGTCAGCACGATATAAATCAGGTAAAGCAGCAGTGCCGTGGTACGCACACGCGGTACCAGCTTGGAGACGGAGGGACCGGTGCTTTCCGCCCGCATAATGTGCATATTCTGCCCGCCGGAAAGCGGCAGGAAAGCCATCATAAATACCAAAATCCCCATTCCGCCGACCCAGTGCGTGAAGCTGCGCCAGAACAGCGAGGCGTGAGAGAGACTTTCCACCTCGGTTATAATGGAGGCACCTGTGGTGGTAAAGCCGGAAGCGGATTCAAACAGCGCATCCACAAAGGAGGGAATTTCGCGGGTAAACCAAAGCGGCAGTGCCCCGAAAAGGCTCAGCAAGAACCACGAAAGAGCCACAATTACCAGCCCGTCCCGCGAGAAAAGCACACGGTTTTTTGCTTTGCCGATCAGAAACAGCGCACCCACGCCAAGGCAGACACCTGCCGTAGTGAGATAAGAAACTCCTTCCGGTTCTCTGAAAATGAGGGCGACCAATGCGGGAAACAGGAGAAACGCCGCCTCAAACAAGAGTACATAGCCGAGAATGTTGCGAATCATTCGATAATTCATATGCGCCTCTTATTTCAGGATGTCCGTGATGTCGTGAAGGGCAGTGATGCCCGAAACCACAACCACACGGTCGTCAGGCAGAATCCGGTCCTGCCCGTGGGGGATGATTACGTGCTTGTCGCGCACGATGGCGGCAATCAGCATATGCTCCTTAAAAGTCAGCTCCGAGAGGGGAACCCCTACAATGGGCGAGTTTTTCCGGACGATGAATTCGGATGCCTCCACCTTGTCCTGAATGACGTTGTACAGTGTTTCCACATTGCTGCCGATGCTGTTTTTCATCGCGCGGACATACCGCACGATAATATCCGCGGCAACATTTTTGGGGTACACCACGGTGTCAAGATCCAGGTGGCGGATGACACTGTCAAAATCCAGGCGGTTGATTTTGGTCACGATTTTGCCCACGCCCTTGCCCTTGGCAAAGAGGGAAAGCAGAATGTTTTCCTCATCGAGATTGGTCAGCGCAACAAACGCGTCGGTACTGCCCAGCCCCTCCTCCATCAGAGTTTCCTCGTCACCCGCGTTGCCGCAGATGATCGGCGTGTCTGGAAAGCGCGCGCAAAGCTCCTCGCAGGTGGCAGGGTTTTTCTCAATGATTTTGACCGCAATGCCGCTGCGCGTCAGGCTTTCACACAAGTAGTGCGCGGTTTCGCCGCCGCCCGCAAGCATCACGTTGCCCACTGCGTGGGAGCGATAGCCGATTTTCTTGAAAAAATCCGCCGCGCTTTTGGGCGAGGCAACGATTGAGATGACGTCCCGCGCGGCAAAGGTCAGCCCTGCGTTGGCAATGTATGCCTCCTCTCCCCGCTCAATCGTGCAAATCAGCACGTTGCAACGGAGCTTGGAAACCACCTCGCGCACGGAAAGTCCGATCAGCGCGCTTTGTTCGGGAATGCGGAATTTGAGCAATTCCACCAGCCCTCCGCCGAAGGTGTCGATTTTGATGGCGGAAGGGAAACGCAAAACCCTTGCAATCTCCTCTGCGGTTGCCTGTTGCGGGTTGATGACCATTCCAAGCCCCAGCTCGTTTTTCAGAAAATCCGCGTCCGCGCTGTATTCCGGGCGGCGCACCCGTGCCACGGTGCGGCAGTCACGCGCCTTTTTGGCAACCAGACAGCAAAGCAGATTCAGCTCGTCCGAGCCGGTCACGGCAATCAGCAGGTCGGCATTGGCAATGCCCGCCTCCTCCTGAACCGCCAGCGTGGCACCGTTTCCGGTTACGCCCAGCACATCCAGCCGGGTGGAAACCTCCTTTACTTTTTCGGGGGAGACGTCCACCACGGTAATATCGTTATGATCTTCGCTCAGCTGTTCGGCAAGGCTTTGTCCGATTTTGCCGCAGCCAACAATGATTATGTTCATACCTTACCTCACACCGGGGGAACTCCCCCCATCATACTTCCTATATTATACTCATTTTTTGGGCAACTGTCAATGCTAATTTTTCCGTGACGGACAAAACCAAACGGTAATTTTCACAAAAACTGTTGACAAAACGCAAAGATTTTGATACAATAGTTTTGACAAATCCTCAGAAGAAAGGATTATTGCGATGAAAAAGAGTGTTCTGTGCCTGTTGTTGGTGCTTGCGCTGTGC
>CAKSPL010000198.1 GCA_934481325.1 uncultured Eubacteriales bacterium
GCGAAAGCCTATCAGCCGCCGTCAAAGACGGAGTCCGCAGGTACACGCCACATCTCGGATGTGTGTACCCAAAGCAACGCGTGAGCCTATTAGCCCCACCGCAGGTGGCGCAGGTGGCGCAGGCGGAAAGGAGAGAAAAACCGTGAATCTGATGCTTACCGGCAACGAGCCGGCATATTTACAGCTTTATCGCGCTTTGCGCGAAAAAATCATTTCCGGGGCGTACCCTACCGGGGCGCGTCTGCCCTCCAAACGCCTGCTGGCAGGGGAGGCAGGCGTGAGCCTGGTTACGGTGGAGCACGCATTGGCAATCCTGTCGGACGAGGGCTATATCCGCACCGCGGAGCGGAGCGGTTGCTTTGTGATTTTCCGCGCGGCGGATTTCGGCAAGATGTCCGGCAGTGCCGATTACAAGGCGGAGAACGGTGCCTCCACGGGCGGGCAATGTGAGATTTTGAATACGGAATCCCATAAAACGCAACCTGTCGGGGGGTATATTTCATCGGATGGTGCGGAATCCCATAAAACACAGTGCGTTCCGGGGGATATTCCGCCAAAGGGTGCGGAATCCCGCAAAACACAGTACATTTGGGGGGATATTTCTTCAGAGGACGCGGAATCCCGCAAAACACAGCACATCGGGGGGGATATTTCTTCAGAGGACGCGGAATCCCATAAAACACAGCGCGTATGGGGGGATATTGCCCGCAAAGGCGGGGAATCCGCCCTGCCGGAGCCTGCGGCGGACTTTCCGTTTTCGGTATTTGCGCGCACGATGCGGCGCGTGCTTTCGGAATACGGGGAAGAAATTCTGATCAAATCCCCCAACCGGGGCAGACCCGAATTGCAACGGGCAATTTCCGAATATCTTGCCCGCAATCGCGGCATTTCGGTGCCTCCCGCGCGCATTGTGATCGGTTCGGGCGCGGACTATCTTTACGGGCTTTGCCTGCAATTGCTCGGCAGAGACCGTCTGTTTGCCATTGAAAGCCCTTCCTATGAAAAAATCCGGGAGGTTTATACGGCAAACGGGGTACGCTTTGAGGAGCTGCCGATGGGCGAGGACGGGATACTTACCCCGGCACTTGCCGCCTCCCGCGCGAGTGTACTTCATACCACACCTTACCGCTCTTTTCCCACCGGGGTAACGGCGGGGGCGTCCAAACGGCAGGAATATCTGCAATTTGCCGCGGAGCGGGGCGGCTTTATCATCGAGGACGATTTTGACTCTGAATTTACGGTTTCCCGCAAGATGGAGGACACGCTTTATGCACTTTCGGGCGGAGAAAACGTGCTGTACCTCAACACCTTTTCCCGTACCGTTGCCCCCGCGGTGCGGGTGGGCTATATGGTGCTGCCGGGGCGTCTTTCTCCGCTTTTTGAGGAGAAATTAGGCTTTTACTCCTGCACGGTGCCGACCTTTGAACAGCTGGTGCTGGCGCACTTTATCTCGGACGGCGATTTTGAACGGCACGTCAACCGGGTGCGCCGGAAACGGCGGGAGGCACTTGCCGCCGCTCAAAAAATGCAGGATTCCAAAACAAATTTTGCAAAAATGCTTGACAAAACGCAAAAAGTGTGATACCATCAGTTCAGATATTCCACAGATGCACCCGGAATGAAAAGACCGGGTGCGGAGGAACTCCGGAGAATCCCCGAAGGGGTGCCGAAGGTGCAAGGCGGGCGTGCGCCCGCCGAATCTCTCAGGCAAAAGGACGGAGCGGGCGGGAACGGGCGTTCCTTACTGTCTGTTCTTTGTTTTTTCGGGTTGCCGTGTGGCAACTCTTTTTCTTTTTTGGAGGGAGCTATGGAAAAACTGCTCGGTTTTGTTCAGAAAATCAACGCCACGCTTTCGGATTATATCCTGATTGCCCTTTTGGTGGGAATGGGGCTTTTCTTTACCGTGCGCACGCGGTTTGTGCAGGTGCGGTGCTTCGGGGAAGGAATGCGCGCAATGTTTGGCGGAATGCGTTGGCGCGGCGGCAGGCAAAAGGGCGGGTTCAGCTCCTTTCAGGCACTTGCCACGGCGATTGCCGCGCAGGTCGGCACCGGAAACATCGTAGGGGCCTGCGGCGCGATTCTGATTGGCGGCCCCGGGGCGATTTTCTGGATGTGGATCATTGCCTTTCTCGGGATGGCAACCATTTACGCGGAGGCGGTATTGGCGCAGAAAACCCGGCAGGAAAACGCGGACGGAACGGTGTCCGGCGGTCCCGTTTATTACATTACCCGCGCGTTCCGCGGGCGATTCGGGAAGGTGCTTTCGGCATTTTTCGCGCTGGCAACGATTCTTGCCCTCGGCTTTTTCGGGACGATGGTGCAGTCCAATTCGATTGCGGAGGCAATGCAGGGGGCGTTTTCGGTGCCCGGCTGGGCGGTCGGTATTGCGATAGCGGTGCCGGCGGGCGTGATTTTCTTCGGCGGGGCGCACCGTGTGGCGGCAGTTGCCGAAAAGCTGGTGCCGGTGATGGCGGTGCTGTATCTGCTTGGCGGTTTTGCGGTGATTGCCGTGCGCATCCGGTACATCCCCGAGACCTTCGGGATGATTTTTCGCTACGCCTTCCGCCCGGACGCGCTGATTGGCGGCGGCATCGGCTATGCCCTGAAAACGGCAATCAGTCAGGGGGCAAAGCGCGGGTTGTTTTCCAACGAAGCCGGTATGGGCTCCACCCCCCACGCCCACGCGCTGGCAAAGGTCAAAAC
>CAKSPL010000199.1 GCA_934481325.1 uncultured Eubacteriales bacterium
CGGTGTATCTTGCCTCGGTACTGGCAACCCACGCGCAAAAGGGCTTGCCTGCCTTCGGCATTTACGGTCACGAGGTGCAGGAAAAGGATGACCGTGAAATCCCTGCGGACGTGCGGGAAAAGCTGCTTCGTTTCGGGCGTGCGGCGATTGCCGCGGCATCGATGCGCGGGCGTTCCTATCTTCAGATCGGCTCGGTGACGATGGGCATCGGCGGCTCGATGATCAGCACCGATCTTTTTGAAAAATACTTCGGGATGCGCGTGGAATCCGTGGATGAGGTGGAAATTCTGCGCCGGATGGACGAAGGAATTTATGACGCGGATGAGTTTGAAAAGGCGTTTGCCTGGTTCAAAAAGAACTGCCGCGAGGGGTTTGACAAAAACCCGCCCGAGCTTCGCCGCTCCGAGGAGGAAAAGGAACGGGAACGCGCGTTTGTGGTGAAGATGGCAATCATTATCCGCGATCTGATGAAAGGCAACGGCAATCTCCCGTCGCGTTGCGAGGAGGAAAAGGTCGGTCATAACGCCATTGCCGCAGGATTTCAGGGGCAGAGACAGTGGACGGATCATTACCCGAACGGCGACTTTGCGGAGGCAATTCTCAATTCCTCCTTTGACTGGAACGGCGTGCGGGAGCCGATGATTCTCGCCACTGAAAACGATACGCTCAACGGCGCGGGGATGCTGTTGATGAAGCTGCTTACCAACCGCGCACAGATGTTTGCCGACGTGCGCACCTATTGGAGCGCGGCGGCAGTGCGCCGCGTAACGGGCTATGAGATTACGGGGCACGCAAAAGATGCGGACGGATTCATCCACCTGATCAATTCGGGGGCTTGCTGTCTGGATGCCAGCGGTGCCGCGCGCACAAAGGACGGCAGGCGTGAAATCAAGCCGTGGTATGAGGTCAACACCGCGGATGTGAAGGAGATGCTTGCCGCCACCACCTGGAATGCGGCGGACCTCGGCTATTTCCGGGGCGGCGGGTTTTCCTCCCGGTTCCTCACCAAAGGGGAGATGCCGATGACGATGGTGCGCCTCAATATGATAGCGGGGCTGGGGCCCGTGTTGCAGATTGCGGAGGGCTGGTCCGTGGATTTGCCGCCCGAAGTGACCGACACGCTCTGGCGGCGCACCGACTATACCTGGCCCTGCACCTGGTTTGTGCCGCGGGTCACGGGTGAGGGTGCGTTTGCCTCGGCTTACGAGGTGATGAACAACTGGGGTGCCAACCACGGTGCCATTTCCTACGGACATATCGGAGCCGACCTGATTACGCTGGCATCCATCCTGCGGATTCCGGTCTGTATGCACAACGTGCCGGAGCGGGAAATCTTCCGCCCGGCAATGTGGCGTGCGTTCGGGACAGATCCCGAGGGGCAGGATTACCGCGCCTGCGCCGCCCTTGGCGCAAGATACCGCTGATTCCGCATTTTTGTGTGACCCCGCGGCGATTTTTTCATTCTGAAAGGAGGGGATAATGGTGTTACCTGAGACACAGACAGAAGAAATAAAAGCGTTTTTCCAGGATGAGGAACAATGCAAATGCTTTTTGACGCTTTTGGAATATCAGCAGGAGCTATGCCCCGACATTCTGTTTGAAAGAAAATAACGACGGTTTTGAGAAGAATATCGCTCAATATGTGCTATAACGGTACCGAAACGAAAAGAACCGAATATATGATGGAGGATTCCAATCACGGATATATGACCTTTGAGGAACTGCAAAGGATCAAGATTCTCAAAGCAATCAGTACCCGCGTAATGGCTTACGTTGAGCGATCCCTCCGGAAAGAAGGACAGTGCATTTTGGAAGAAGACGATGTTGCCGTGCGATACAATGATTTTTCGGCGAAGCTCAGGAAAGCCGAGTTTGAGCTTTACCTTCACGCGCAGATCGTTCAAAAAGGGTGGTACAATCGGTTTACGAACGGCTTTATGGTCTTCGGAACGCCGAAAAAACGATAACAAAGTGCCTCAAAAGCCCTGCAGGAAACAATAAAAATAGCCGCAGGTCGGAGAACCCTGCGGCTGTTTGTTGTAAGAAAAACCCTTGAAGCCGCTTGGGCTTCAAGGGGTAGTGGCGGAGAGGATGGGATTCGAACCCATGTGAGGTTGCCCCCAAACGGTTTTCAAGGCACATCAACCTGTCGGAAATTAAGGAATTTTAGAAGACGATAACGGACGATAAAAGAAGCTGAAAGCCCAGCATTTACAAGGGTTTTCGGCTCTTTTTTGTTCGAACCTCAAAAAATCCTTCCACCATAAGGCATAGCGATTTCTAAAAAATTTTTAGAAATTCTTTTAGAAATGCACCCCCGTTTGTGTGGTTCCTGTTGCCGAGTTTGATGCGGTCGTTCACTGTCACCGCACTTCACGGTTCAAATAATTCACCGCTGTAATCAAAGAGTACCGCTCCGCCAAAGCCGGATCGATAACTTGAGTTTATTATAACTCAAACCAACGGATATTGCAAGAGAAAAGAATCGGCGAATTATTCCGCAAATTCGAAAATATTATTCCGAACCCTATTGAATTTATGCCGAAAATGTGGTATACTTATAATGGCAAATTATAAAAATTCGAAATCTCAACGTGACGAGGTATGAATCATGGCTATGACGACCAAGCAAGCCGCCGAGAAATGGGGCATCTCCGACAGACGCGTCCGTACG
>CAKSPL010000200.1 GCA_934481325.1 uncultured Eubacteriales bacterium
CTCTGGAAAACTGCCCCTGCGGCAGAAAGCATACATTTGTGACCGAGGTGGCGGAGATCGGTCACGGGGTTACCGAGCGGGCGGGGCGGATTCTTGCCGACGCGGGCTTCCCCAAAAAGGTGCTGATCGTTTCCGACGACAACGCGATGCGCGCTGCCGACGGACTGCTGCCGGTGCTGGAAGCCGCCGGGTTTGAAATGAAAAAGCTGGTGTACAAAAATATGATGTACGCCAAGATCGAACAGGTGCGCGAGGTGGAGGCACTGCTGGACGACGTGGACGGCGTGATTGCCGTCGGCACCGGCTCGGTGGACGATATCTGCCGCGTGGCTACCTACAACAAGGGCAAAAAGTTTGCCATTTTTGCCACCGCTCCCTCGATGGACGGCTTTGCTTCGGATTCCGCACCGATTATCGAAAACAACTTCAAGACCTCGATTTACGTGGAACAGCCGATGGCGATTCTTGCCGACACCGCCATCCTCGCCAAGGCACCTACGGAGCTGAAAGCCGCAGGCTTCGGCGATATGGTGGCGAAATACATCGGTATTTTTGACTGGCGGCTTTCTCATCTCCTGACCGATGAGTACTATTGCCCCGCCGTGGCGGATATCACGATGCAGGGCGTCAATAAAATTATGGCACTTGCCGACAAGGTCACCGGGGAGGACGAGGAAGCGGCAGGCAGCATTATGGAGGGGCTGATTCTCTCCGGGCTGGGAATGAAGCTGGCAGGCTGCTCCCGCCCCGCATCGGGTGCCGAACACGTGGTTTCCCACTACTGGGAGTGCTACAAGCTCACCCGCGGCATCTGGCCGGAGTTTCACGGCAAAAAGGTCGGTGTGGCAACCGTGCTGATCAACCGCATCTACCACAACATTGCCGACCGCGTGCCGGAAATCAATCCGATTCCCGATCCCACGAATATGGAAGAAGTGAAAGCCGCGTTTGACCCCTCCCAGGTGGATGAGGTTGTCCGGCTGAACACCCCGCCGATTACGGATAGCGTTGACCTTGCGCGCCTGAAACGCATCTGGCCCGAGGTGCGGCAGATGATTTATGACATCCTGCCCTCCGATGAGGAGCTGATGCGGCTGATGAAGGCGGCGGGAGCCGTGACCGAGCCGGCGGACGTTCATATCACGCCCGAGCTGCTCGAGAAGGGGTTGAAATACCATTCCTATATGAGAAGACGGATTCTTCTGACCCGGCTCCTTCCGATGATGCAGCTGAACATTATGGATTTTGTAAAGTGAGCCGCACGCCCGGATGAAGTATTTGTTTTTTGATATCGAATGTGCCAACTGCTATAACAACTGCGCCAAAATTTTCAGCCTTGGGTATGTGATTACCGATGAAAAATTCAACATCCTGCACGATAAGGAGGATGTGCTGATTAACCCGCGCGACCGGTTTGACTGGTATGTGGCGAAAAAAATGATGGCGTATCCCCGCAGTATTTTCGGTTCTCTCCCTCCTTTTCCGGATTTTTACGAGCGTTTCCGGGAGATGTTTGAGGATCCGGATACGGTGGTCATCGGCTACGCCGTGACCAATGACGTGCATTTTCTGCACGATGACTGCCGCCGTTACGGGCTGGCACCGTATGAGTACCGCTTTTACGACGTTCAGCAGATTTATGCCCGTCAGCCCGAGAACAACACCGCGAAAAATCTGGAGGATTCTCTGCTTGCGTGGTGCGGTGCGGAGGCGGAAAACCTGCACCGCAGTGACGAGGATGCCTACAATACGATGCGGATTCTCAAAGCGATTGCGGAGTATCACGGCACCGATCTTGCCGGGATTTTGGAAATGTATCCGGACTGTGCGGGAGAAACCAAGGGCGGAAATATCGATTATGCCTGGAAAAAGCCGGAGCCGGAGGGCGGAAAGAAAAAACACCGCCGCGGCGGCAAGGGAAAGGGCAAGAGCAAGGAAGAAACTGCCCCCGAGAGCGACAATACGATGGAAAAGGGTTCCGCCAATGCGGCGCATTTTGTGGAGTATCTCGGCACCCTGAAGCCGAAGAAAACCCGCAAGCCCCCGATGCTGTCGGGGCATACCGTAACCGTGAGTCTTGCCTATCAGCGGCATCATTTCAACGAGATGCTGTATCTTGCCCGGATGATTGTCAATGCGGGCGGGCGGTATACGCTGGTCACCCGGGAGGCGGACACACTGTATACCTTTGGCGATCCTGCCGAGGATTCGCGCCTGAAAATTGCCGAGGAGATTAACGCCGGGGGCGGGCAGATTGATATTCTGCCGCTCCGTGTGCTGTTTGATTTGCTGGAAACCAGCGAGTTGAAGCTCTCGCGCAAGCCGAAAATGAAGTTTGACGAGGACGGCGCACACATTGACATTCCGGCACCGGGGAGCGCACCCGGAGAGCCGGCAACGGACGAGGAGAAAGCCGAGACCGGCGAAAAGCCGACCGAAACCGAAGAAATTTCCGCGGGTGATTCCGCGGATGCTTTCACCGACGAATCCGTGAACGGGCGGGAGAGCATCCCCGCGCAGATTTCCTGATAAAAGCCCCGGGAGCCGACCCCTTGCCGCTCCCGGGCTTTGTTTTTAAGTCGGGCTACCATCATTTTCAGAAAGGAAGCGGGAAGATGGAAGAGAAACGCGACAGCACGTTGCAGTATATGAAGGTGCGCACGCGG